>JBFYZC010000240.1:0-7893 GCA_041309705.1 Bacillota bacterium
GTAAAAGTAGGGTTACTTGTGCAAGAAGTGAGGTTGCTGGTGAAAGAAGTGAGGTTTCTTTGATAAAAGTAAGGTTACTGGTGCAAAAAGTGGGGTTACTTGTGAAAGAAGTGAGGTTTCTTTGGTAAAAATAGGGTTGCTTGTGCAAGAAGTGAGGTTTCTGGTGAAAAAAGTAGGGTTACTTTGGTAAAAAGTAAGGTTTCTGATGAAAAAAGCGAAGTTACTGCTCGAATCAGTGGATTTTTTGAGGCAAGAAGTAAGTTGTTTAATGATTAAGTAAGCGAAAGAAGTGAGTCAGATGGGTACAGACCTGCGGATTACCGGCATGGCAACCGGAATGGATTTTGAGGATACCATTAAGAAAATAATGAAATACTCAAGAGCGCCAATGGATCGCTTGAAGCAGGAAGAGCAGAAATTAATCTGGAAGCAGGAGTCTTTCCGGACGCAAAATACTGCCCTGACCCAACTGCGCGACTTTTGTTTTGATATGAAACTGGAATCTACTTATGGTACTAAACAGATCAATAGTACTGATCCGAAGGTCGCTACTGCCACCGCGACAGTACTCGCGCCATCTGGCAATTTTACTTTGAATGTCACGCGGCTCGCGAGTGTAGCGACTAATTCTAGTAGTAATACACTCTCGGTGCGTTCGAAGGTGATGGGAAATTATGTAGATACTCCGGTGCAGCTGGATGCGAAGAATAATCAATTTACCCTCTCCTTGGATGGAGTAGAACATACGTTAACTTTGCCGGCTTCGGCTGATGATACTTATAAATATAATCCTGGTGTGGGTGAGAAATCTTTGAGCGATCTGGCAGCAGTAATCCAGACCGAATTAGATGGGGCAGGTTTGGCAACCCCGGTTTATGTGAAAGCCACCACCGAGCATGAGTTGGTCTTTTACGCCGGGCAGACGGCGAATGGTAGTGCCCATACTCTGGTACTGAAAGACGCGACCCGCGAGACCGGTACGGCGACAGGTGGTGGAGCGAATACGATTACCATGGAGGCAGGGGCAAGTGGTGAGAATGATTTCTATAATGGGATGACCATCAAACTAGCTGGTGGCACTGGAGCAGGGCAGACACGCAAGGTGATTGCTTATGATGCGGTTACCAAGACTGCGACGCTGGATGCTGCCTGGGATACTGCGCCGGATGCAACTTCTCAGTATGAAGTAGTAAACGAGGATTTCTTGGGGAAGCTGGGTTTTGCTAATCGGGCGTCTTCTAAGGAGTTGGTGGGGTCGATTGTAAGTAGTAATGAGATTGTGGTCAACGCCACCAGTAATAAGTTTAAGATCAGTGTGGGTGGTGGGACAACTAGAGAAGTAACGCTGGATAATGGTACTTATAATCTCGAGGATTTTGCAGCACAAGTACAGACGAAATTGACTGCGCTGGGAGGAGATTTTGCTAAACTACAGGTTGGGGTGAGTAACTATAATCAGCTGCGGATTACCCCATGGAGTGAGACGGATACGCCCGCCAGTGTCAAGGTGGAGACGGGCAGTAGTAATGATCTGCTCTGGAAGATGGGGTTTACTAGTGGGACGGAGTCGAATTTTCCTAAGCAGAGTATCAGTACTACTAGTTCGTTACTCAGTCAGCAGGAGAGCTTTTTAGATCAGAATTTTTTCAAACGTCGAACTGCTACCAGTAATAGCTCGTTTAGCCTCTCGATCAACGGGCAATCTTTCACTTTTAACGTCAATCAGAAACTGGAAGAGATCTTGGCGAGCATTAATAATAATCAGAATGCTGGAGTTTATGCTTATTATGATACTTTTAATGACAAAATGGTACTGACCAGTACCAAGACCGGTGATCATAATGCCAGTGGCGCGGAGATTCAGCTCAGTGATCCAGATGGGTTTTTAAGTAATCTGATGCAGATTAGCCAGAGTAATGAAGTGGGTGGTCAGAATGCCCAGTTTATCTTGAATGGAATTGCTACCGAACAAGTGGAGAATACCTTTACGATGAATGAGATTAGCTTCACTTTGAGTGGAACTGGAACTACTAATCTGAATGTAGTTACTGATACCAGTGCCGTTAGTAGTAAAGTGGAGGAGTTTGTTAATAAATATAATACCTTGCTGGAGAGTATTAACGGGAAGTTGACTGAGGCAAAACCACAATCAGGCAAATACACTTTCTATCAACCCTTGACTGAGGAACAAAAGCAGGGGATGAGCGAGGAAGAGATTAAGACGTGGGATGAAAAAGCCAAACAGGGAATGTTACGGAATAACCCGATCTTACAGGCGACCTTGACCGAGATGCGGTTGAGTATTTCGAAAGTGATCGAGAGTCCATTGGATTTGCAGGGTAGCGCCTTAAGTGGGACATTAGATTTGCATGGTAATAATCGCTTGCAGCTGACGGTGGCTGGTCAGACGCGGGAATTGATTTTGGATGAGCGCAGCTATAGTAGCTCGGAATATAACCTCTTGGCAGATGATCTGCAAGGTAAGATTAATCTTGCCTTTGGTACTAATGCGGTACAGGTAGGAGTAACCACCGATCATAAATTGAAGTTAACTTCGCAGAATATTGCGTTTAGTGTCAGTAATGGCACGCAGAGTAGTGGTTTGAGTCTCTTGGGTTTGACTAATGGTGCAGGGGTGACCGCGAATTATGATCGTTTGGAACAGTTGGGGATCAAGACGGGCACCTGGACAGAGAAGGGAAAGCTCTATTTTGATAAGACGAAATTCGAAGCTGCTTTGCAGAGTAATCCCGAGGGAGTACGGAGGTTGTTGACTAATTTTGAGAGTTATCCGGCGGAGAGTAGTGATACTGACTATGATCGTGCCATCAAAACTCAAAAAGAGGAGGCTTCCAAAGGAGTCTTTTATAAGTTGCATGAGACGCTCTCAAATCAAGTAAAGAAACTGATTGAACAGGCAGGGTTGGGTGGAACAGTCTCTTATACGAATGTTTTAGGAAAAGAATTGATTAGAAATAGTGAACGCATGAGTGTCCTGGAAGATCGGATCTCGATTCAGGAAGATCGGCTGTGGAAGATGTTTAATAGTATGGACTCAATGGTTAACAAGTTGAACTCCCAAGCCAGCTGGTTGACCAATGTAGTGGCACAGATGGGTGGTGGTAGCTGATGCCAGAACTTTTGGAGCTAGCCGCGAAGGAACGGGAACTGTTTCAGCAGGCGCTGGAGTATGGAGAACGAATGAAAGAACTCTCACTAGTGGAAGAGTTTGAGCTTTATCAGGAGTTGAGTGCGGCACAGGAAGACTTAATGGAGCAGTTGAAGAAGAATGAGATCATCTTGCAGAAGAATTATCAAGCATTAAAAGAAACCCCTGATTTTGCAGCAATCAAAGCAGCAGTACAGGTGATTCGGGATGATTCGTTACAGCTGGCACAGAAACTATTAGAGCTGGATCTGTTTTTGAAACAACGTCTGCTCGAAGTGCAACAAGAAATTGGTGCGGAATTGCAAAGTCTGCGTAAGGGAAGACAGGGCACGAAGGTTTATCAACAGAAAGACCAGCCAAATCTGAATGGGGCATATACGGACAGTCGGCGTTAATGATGGGGAGGAATTAATCATGGCAATGAATCAAGCATCTCTAAAATATCGTGAGAATTCAATCTTTACTGCTTCACCGGAAGAATTAACTTTGATGCTTTATAATGGTTTACTCCGGTTTATTATGCACGCAGAACGAGCGATGGCAGCTAAGGATCTGGAGAAGACTAATTTTTATATCTTAAAAGCACAGGATATTTTGAATGAATTTATCGCCACCTTGGATATGCAGTATGAAATCTCGCATAATTTGGTCTTGCTTTATGACTATATGCTGCGGCGGTTGATTGAGGCAAATGTAAAGAAAAGCCCGGAGATTTTAGCAGAGATGAAGAAGATGGCACAGGAACTCCGGGATACTTGGGAACAGGCGATGAAGCTAGCGCGTCAACAGTCGAGTTAAGCGATCTTCCCGCCATGAAAGTAACATTCATATACTTTTAGCTCCTCATAATAGATGGCTTCATAACCATTAAACCAGTCAAAATCACCTTCAATGCTACAGTTATAGATGAGTTGCTCTTTTTGATAGCTCGCGGGTCCGCGATAAGGGAGCTCACTAGAGACATGCGTTAAGGCTTCTTTTAAGAAGTCCCCATCAAAACCAGGAGCGAGAATACGACCACAGTAGTTCATACTCCAAATGGGAAGATTTTTCTCCCAGACAGCTTCTTCGCCTGCGAAATTGCTTCCGCCTAGATAAGTATCCAGATAATAGAGCTCCCCTTCACGAAATTCTAAATCATGTGAGTTGAGGCGTGAGGGAGTCGTTTCCGAACCATATCCGGCATAGGTTGCTTTTTTAGCTTTGATGAGAAACTCGATGATTTTGGTTTGAGACATGAAAATTCCTCCAATTTACTTTACAGTAAAGATCTTTTGGAAAGTATATGTTTTTAGTAATGAAGATTAATTATAGCATATTAAGATCTTTTGCAGAAGAGTTTTGTTGTTTTTTTAGAGTATCTCTGAAAAAGGAGATGCTTTTTGTTTGACATTGCTAGATGGCTGTGCTATAGTGTTAATTGTGGCTAGGCTATAATGGTTACCACAGATTTTTTTAGGAGGAATGCAAGTATGCAAGGTAAGGTCAAATGGTTTAATGCGGAAAAGGGTTTCGGTTTTATTGAAAGAGATGGCGGTAAAGATATTTTCGTACATTTCTCAGCTATCCAAATGGATGGTTTTAAGACTCTTGATGAAGGTCAAATGGTAGAATTCGATATCGTTGAAGGCGAACGCGGTTTACAAGCTGCTAACGTCACCAGAGCATAATTCAACCATAAAAAACAACCTCGGTTTAGTGACCGAGGTTTTTTGATACATATAGCTAGAGGCTGGAAGCTGGAAACTGGAGGCTGGAAGGGAAATAGGATGCGTGAGGCGAGATGCGTGAGGCGAGATGGAGATCCACTCCCCCTGGCTTCGCCTTTCCCCCTCGTTAGGGGGATATTGGTTGGGTGCAGAGTTGGGGAATTGGGTTATTTGATGTGGTTGCCTGCATTTGTGTAGAGACGCACGGCGGTGCGTCTCTCTTTAGAGAAACAATTTAAAAAGGGGGTAGAAAAATGAGTCAAGCAGTGTCAATGGCGATTATTGGGGGTTCTGGTTTTTATCAATTGGGCATGCTGGCGGAGACGGAGATTGTTGAGGTCGAGACACCATATGGAGTGGTGAAGCCGATTGTCGGATATCTGGGTGAACTGCGCGTGGCTTTCATGCCGCGACATGGCGCAGGACATACCGTCCTGCCACATCAGGTTAATTATCGCGCTAATCTCTGGGGATTGAAACAATTGGGTGTCAAACAGGTGATTGCTACCACTGCGGTAGGTAGTCTTGATCCGAAAATCGGTCCAGGTTCGCTGGTAATGATTGATCAATTTCTTGATTTCACCAAACAACGTCCCTTGACCTTTTTTGATCACCAAGAAGTACATAAAGCACATGTTGATGTGACTGAGCCTTACTGTCGTGCGTTAAGAGCGGAGTTGCATAGTTGTGCTGAGAAACTGAAGATTCCCCATCATTTTGGGGGTTGTTACGTCTGCACAGAGGGTCCACGCTATGAGACAGCAGCGGAGATTAAGATGTATCAGATGTTAGGTGGCACGGTAATTGGCATGACTGCAGTTCCTGAAGTTGTTTTAGCACGAGAACTGGGCATCTGCTATGCTAATCTAAGTATTGTTACTAATTGGGCGGCAGGAATCGGAGCGACGCTCCTAAATCATCAAGAGGTAGTTGAGATAATGGGAGCACAACAAAGCACTTTGCGTGAATTGATTACTAAGAGTCTGGCATTGATTAGCTGTACTGCAAATAATTGTGATTGTCGAAGGGAGTAATTTGGAAGATGGAATGGAAGACCTTGACTTGGGAGAATCATGCTTTAAAATTTGTGGATCAGACTTTGTTACCTAATGAAACTAAGTATCTGACCACTTCAGATTATCGAGTGGTGGCGGAGGCGATTAAGCGACTCGCGATTCGTGGCGCACCCGCAATTGGTATCGGGGCAGCTTTTGGAGTTGTCTTGGGGGCAAAGGAGTATCAGTCCAGCCCGAATTTCTTCGCGGAACTCGAAAAAGTGATTGCAGAGTTGGCTGCAACACGTCCGACCGCAGTGAATCTCTTCTGGGCGTTGCAAGAGATGCGTCAGGTAGTGGAGAAGTTACCTGAAGCACCAGCCACAGAGGTGGTGGCGGCATTAACAGATACTGCAATCAAATTAGCTCAAGCTGATGCTGAGGTGAATCGGCAGATTGGTGAGCATGGAGCAAAACTATTAGGAGATAAGATTGGTGTCTTGACGCATTGTAATGCCGGAGCATTAGCGACGGTGGCTTTTGGCACGGCACTCGCCGTAATTCGTGTCGCTGTCGAACAAGGTAAAGAACTACAGGTCTATGCTGATGAAACCAGACCCTTATTACAAGGCGCGCGTTTAACTACCTGGGAGCTGATGCAGGATGGAATCCCAGTGACCTTAATTACTGATAACATGGCAGCCACCGTGATGCGTCAGGGTAAGATTCAAGCAGTGATTGTTGGCGCGGATCGAATTACCGCCAATGGTGATACTGCTAATAAAATCGGGACTTACGGGGTAGCGATTCTCGCCCGGGAACATGGAATTCCTTTTTATGTCGCGGCACCGCTTTCGACCATTGATCTGAGCTTGCAGACTGGGGCAGAGATTCCGATTGAAGAACGTGCGCCAGAGGAAGTAACCACCATTGGTGGCGTGCGGATTGCACCTGAAGGAGTTGGTGTTTACAATCCCGCCTTTGATGTGACTCCTGCCAAATACATTGCCGGAATTATTACTGAAAAAGGCGTTGCCACTGGTAACTGGGAAGCAACCTTCCGTGCCTGGAAAGAAGAGAAGTGAAATTAATTTTAAGTATCGAATGTGGGGTGTTTTAGATGATTATTTTTGGTTGGGGGAAAGTAACCCTGAAAAATTATGGTGGGATTCAGAAGAAACAGTGTGGTCATTGTCATAATGAAGGTATCTGGGAACTCAGGCGCTATCGTACCTGGTTCACGCTGTTTTTTATTCCGGTGATTCCGTATAGTCAGAAGGCATTGCTGGTCTGTCCGATCTGTGAACATTATATCATGTTAACCGCCGAGCAGTTTAAAGAGTTACGCTTGCAGCTGGAGAATCCAGAGCAAAATGCTGCTCCAACTGTAGATCAGTATGATGGGCTAAATGAGATCCAGCGTAATTTTCGTCAGGCAATGAATGAGCAGGAGAAGAGTTAATTTGTGGTAAGTAAGGTGAAAGATGAAAGTAAAATCAATCATCAAATGGGTGTTAATCTCTGTTTCGCTTCTCCTTAATTTGTTAGTTATATTATTATGTGTAGGTTTTTATCTGGAACATAGAAGACCTCGCATCGAGCCAACTAATAGTAAATATTTAGCCGAACACGTAGCTAGAATTGTTAATCGAAAAGAACCTCCTTTGATGCCCAAAGCAGGTGTGTTGCCGGATGAAAAAACGGCTTTAGAGGTTGGTTTGAAAATTTTAGCAAGACGTTATAGTAGTTTAAGGGTTGCGCTGCAGAAGCCGTTTCGGGCATTTTTGGTAGATGGTTATTGGGTGATATCTGGAAGTACGCCAGAAAATCAGTATGGTGGTGGCTTGGAGATTATTTTATCTCAAAAAGATGGTCGGGTGGTCTCGATTCAGATAATGCAATGAGCATTGATTATAAGTTGATAGGAGTTTGCAAGGTTGAAACTTAGAATCCCTCTTAATTTTTTAGTAGTTATCTCGGTAACATTGTTAGTTGGAGTTATTGCCTTTGATAAAATGAC
>JBFYZC010000241.1:0-5963 GCA_041309705.1 Bacillota bacterium
TCTACCTCCAGCATCAAATCTCGATTAGTTTGAAAAGAAAATCTTTTATCCATATGTAACTGAACCAAAAATTCAAAATAAAGCTCTACTTGATAGGTCTCTGTCAACCGCTTGACAATCTCGCGCACATCTTCATCTGCTTTAACTTGAAAATCTGCAATCAATTCACTACAATTAACCTGAAACGGTTCCATCTTAATCTTCTCCCCTCTATTTCAATAAATTCAAGACAAACTCAGAATACTCAGCTTTCATTGGTAGCTCGTAATCCACCTTAATCCTTCTTCTATTTGCAGTTACTTCTGTCCCACTTTGGGGATTCACCGAGCTTTTCTGATACTCTTCCCAATAAAGTCCTACACCACGCTTCTGCCAGTTTGGCAGTTCATTAAAGTTAATTCCATTTTGAAATAAGAGTTCGTTCTTCTCGCCAACCGACATGCCACTCAAAAAATCAGTGGCAGCAGCAACTTCCTGTCCTTGTTTCCTTAACATCCAATAACAATGTGCATTCAAAGCATTTCGATGCGCATCCTCATTGCGCCATCTAAAATAATCCACTACCAGTTGAGGATTTGGCAATTCCGAGATTCGCGCATCAAAACACGCCACATCTCCCAATAAAAGTGAGAATTTAGCACTTGCCTCTCCGGCTAAGATCGAGTTCAATTTGCGAACTTTCCTTCCAAATGCTCCCTCATTTAGCTGAAACAGTAGTGAAATCTCATCGCTTTGCGTGTAACCATAGACTACTCGAAATCCCGACTTCATCAGATGCTCCACTGTAGCCACCATATAATCACGAAAGCAAAGGTCATAGGGCGCTTCAAATTGATGCACTTCTTTAGTCAGTTTTGTAAAATTACGCCCATCAAGTCGCGCCACCAGATATACCTCTGGTAAGACACAATAATCATGCGCTGTTTCATAGACCCTCATTTTCAAGTCTAAATCGTCAAATTTCATCTTCCTGCCACTCCTCAATCACAAACTGTCCATTGGTATCAAGTCTTACATAATACAATAAATCAAACCCCTCTGCCAAACTGGGTAACTCTAATCTCGCATGTGTATTTTTCAGCCCTGCCAAAGGAATTCTCTCTTTACCCTGACGCATTTCATTACGTTTAATAGCCCCCTCAAGCTCTGACTGAAAATAGTAACCAACCACCTTAAAACCTGCCTGCTTCGCCAGTTCCAGATATCGCTTCCGCTCGGCAATGGTCGGATTAGTATTGTCGACCACAAAAGACTGCTTTGCCTCTAAACACGCCTTCAACAAAATCTGCTCTCTGTGTCTGGTCTTTAACATATCTAGATTAATCCGCAGATGCGTCTTGAAGAAATGCGTTTGATAAAAAGTGCTTTTACCCGTTGCCTGAATCCCGATCAAGATCACTGCTTCCATCATAGTTCCTTCTTCAGTTATTAATAACTATTTCACACGCCACAAATCTTCCATATTCTACAAAACCAATCTTCCGATAACAATTGATCGCCTTAAAATTATCAGTTCTGACATTCAAACCAATATATTTTATTTTATCTCGCAAACTCTTTACTAAAGCTCTTACTACTGCTTCGCCATATCCCATGCTTCGATACTCCGGATGTGTTGTCACATGTGCAATTGCTGCAACTTGGAATTGTTCCGAATAAGCATGAATTCCTGCAAAACTGATTAACTTCGCCCCACTAAAGATCCCAAAGTTTTCGTTTAGTGCCACCAACTCATCATCCAACCACGCTTCGGGATAACTTATTTCCAGCAATTCCTTAATCATCGAAAGTTCCTTTACACCAAGCCTCATTGCGTCACTCTCGGCTCTCTCCATCAAAAGATGCTCGTTACAGAAACCCATATTGATATATTCTTCAAGCTTAATTACTTTATCTTTCGCAAATACCTCAGCCACTGTCTCCTGATCAATATGAGTATAGAATTTGGATGGCAGAAATGGTTTGATTCTACTAATTAACTCTTTACTATAATCCTGATGCTCAAACCCTGCGGCGAGTATGACTGGAATCTGGTAATTCATGTTCATCATCGCTATTTGCAGCAGTTCTTCTCCCGCAAATAAACCATAACAAACAACTTGCTGCCATATTTCGGGTGCTAAATTATTCAATTGATAGATATAATCATAGCTTGGCTTGTCTTTCAAAAACTCATTAATATAATTCGCCTCATGCACAATTCTTATTTCCAAATTCTTGATCTCCATTTCAGTTAATTCAAATCTTCACCAAACTCTCTTTCCAATTCTTGCTTAAAGACATCAATTGGTTTCTTGTAATCGATTGGCTTGTAAATAATTCGATTATTCCATTGATTCAACTGAATCAAATCCGCAAATTTCTCATTTTCCTCACCTTCAAATGACTTTGTAATCCCCATAATCTCATTCAATGTAGCCAAAACACTTCTGCTATCCGTCTTCGCATAGATAACCTGATTACAATTATCAAGATAAGCATCAATCAACTTCTCCGAAATACCCTCACTAATCAAATACTTTTGCAAATTTGATAAAAATATCTCGGGCAATTTAGCTAATTGGTTACTTCTAATCCCTGATACTGTCAAGCTCAATCTCGCTAAGTCATTCATAAATACATAGTGTTTTTTCCTATTTAAAATAAAAAAATTAACATGCCAGCTATAAAAGAGATCAGAGATATCAAGCTTTACTGGCGTAATCTGTAAATCCTGCATCGTACTTTTGGTTGCCTTGATTATCAGCATCAGATTATTCCTTTCTTTAAATAATATTTTATTAAAACCAATAATGCTTCATCTTACTTAAAAAGTCTTTCGTGATTGGATAACCAGAACTTCCGCCAATTATTGCATCAATCCCACAATTAGGACAGACTGCTGTACCTCCTAGATCATTGATCCAAGAGTTTATTTTCTTCGGAGAAAATATTTGCAAACAGTAAAAACAACCACAAATTTCATCTTGAATTAGTTCTGCTTGATGATTACTCGCAAACTGGTGTGCTCTAATTATATCATGTTCTTAAGTCATAAATGTTCACTCCAATTAAAAAACACCCTCACTCAGCCGCTTTAAAATTATAGATCGGCTTAAGTACCGCTAAAATCTCCACTGTCTCCTGAATATTCCTGACAATCTCCTCCATTGGCTTGTACGCCAGGGCACATTCATCAATGGTCGAACGATTTACCGTAGTTGAGTAGATTCCCTGCATCGAAGCTTCGAACTCCTCCAGAGTAATCTGCTCCTTTGCTTTACTCCGACTCATCAGCCGTCCTGCTCCATGTGGCGCGGAGTAGTTCCAGTCTGGATTACCCTTACCACGACAGAGCAGACTTCCATCCCGCATATTAATCGGAATTAGCACCTGTTCACCCAGAGCAGCTGAGATTGCTCCTTTCCGCAACACCATTCTTTCCAGATCAAGATAGTTATGAATCGTGGTAAACTGCTCCACAATCTCCAGTCGCATCTGCTTCACGATTACCTCAATAATTGCCTGACGATTTAAGGTCGCAAACTCCTGTACCAACTGCATATCATGCAGATAATCATGATAACTCTGCCCCGTCAGATATGCTAACTCTTTGCGTACTTTGATCCGTTTCACCTGCTGTAATTGCTGCTCAATTTCTCTTTCACGCCCCGCAGCTTTCAATTCCTTGACTAGCTTCTCTGTCTGTTTGTTTTGATTCCGAAGCTCCTGAAAAGCCAACTGCTGATAGTACTCCGCCACCTGTTTACCCAGATTACGACTGCCGGAGTGTACCACCAGATATAAAGCTCCGCTTGAATCAAGATTAACCTCCACAAAGTGATTGCCACCTCCCAAACTACCAATGCTTAATCTAGCACGCTCTAGCTTCACTGCTTTTTTACAGATTAAGCTTTCAAACTCAACTCGTTTTGCATATACATGCTCAATCTCACGCGTGGCAAAGCCCGCTGGCACATACTCATGAATCACGCGATCCAATTCTGCCAGATCAAACTCCTTATTTTTCAGCTTGATTGTCTCCATCCCACAACCAATATCCACCCCCACCAGATTCGGTACGATCTTATCCGTAATCGTCATCGTAGTTCCAATCGTACACCCTGCCCCAGCATGGGTATCAGGCATAATCCGAATCTGACTTCCAGCTACAAACTCCTGATTACACAGCTCCATAATCTGACTAACCGCCTCTGCTTCAACTTGATCAGTAAAAACTTTAGCAGTATTATACTTGCCTTTGATCTCCAACATCAACTTCACCACATTTCAATTTAAACTCCGAAATCCTTCTTTCTAATCTTCGCTAGCCAACGGCGTACTATATATTTTCCAATAAAGATCTTTCATTTTAACGAATAAAAATATCCAGCGTATTAAGGATTTTTTATGAAGCTAAAATGAAATAGATCTTTCGGAAAATATATAATAAAATTTGTCTGATTCATTATAAATCACTCCTGAATAAATGTTCTTTGAGTAACTTGGACATTATTATTCCATCTACTAACTCTCCTTTAATTAAATCTCTTTCTCTAACATGACCTTCCTTGATAAAACCAATTTTTTCCAACACTCTGATTGAAGCAACATTTCCCGGCGTGATAAACGCCTCTATTCTATTTAAATTCATTTCCGCAAATCCATACTCAACAATCGCTTTGATTGCCTCGGTTGCATAACCTTTTCCCCACTCATTTCGTGCCATAGCATATCCAACTTCAGCTCTTCTAGCACTTTCAGAAAAGTCCCCTAAACAACAGGTTCCAATTAATTTCTTTGAAGTTTTTGCAATAATCCCCCAAGTAATTTCTTCTTTCTCATTTCTCTCTTTTTGATATCTTAAAATAAATTTTTCTACCTGTTCACTATTTTCAGTTGGATAAAAATATTCATACTTTGCAACCTCTGGATCACTTAAAATCAAACTTAGATCATCTAAATATTTTATTGAAATTTCAGTTAATATTAGTCTTTCTGTCTCTAAAACCGGAAATGGTTCAAAATTTTTATTAATCATATTGTTTCTCCTTAATTATTTAATAGCATTTACCTCGTAATTTCTTTTTTACTTCGAATTTTTAACAAAATAAAAAAGTGGCTAAATCCATTACTTGGACTTAACCACTTTTAATAAATGTTCTCATTAAAACAGCTCTTCTAACTCTACGCGAAGAAATGCCTACATTTATGAAATAGAGGATTAAGCCAATGTACGAAGTGCAATGTAATTGGTTGATCTAATACTACGCTGGTAGTTATATTATTTTGTTGCATCTGATTGTGGTGATAATAATACATTTGGCAATCCTCCTTTCAATTTTGAATTTTTGTGCCTATCATTTTTACTATAACACAGGAAAACTGTTCCAGTCAAGCAATATTTGATATGGTAATTCAATATACATGAACTTTAGTCAAATAATTAAAACTGTACTCCTGCGCTAAATTTCAAACCAAGATCAAATTGATTTAATCTGGCACCAGCTAATAAATTCTCATAAATTCCTGCAGAAAGCATCAAGCCATACCTGTTTTTTGGTAAATAAACTATATTCTGACTAAGTTCTATCCCAAGTACAAAATGTATACCCTCATAACTCTTCCCATCAATAAAAACATTCTCTAAACCAAAATCAAGTCCACCATCGTTTAAAAAGGCAAAATCGGAATTATTAATCCGCTTAATACTGCCACTTTTTCCTCTCATTAATAGCATCACACTAGTTTTTTCATCTTTTTGAATCGAATATATCTTATATGGCCAATAGTATAATTCAAGCTTAGGATCATTTTCATCATAACTAAAACAATCAAAACTAGCATAATTCGCAGCCAGTCCAGATCCAACCTCACCAAGCAATACTACTTTTTTATTGGGCAACTTTGAGACTAGATAATCATTGGGCAGATTTTTTGTTTTTACATCTGAATATTTTTCCCAAGTCAGATCAACCTTCTCC
>JBFYZC010000242.1:0-3375 GCA_041309705.1 Bacillota bacterium
TAATTCGGAAACTTGGGTTAGCAAGATGAGATATTTTCTGATTATGAATCCCGGCTCGCATACGGGGCAGAGTCAACGGAGATTTGAGCAGCTCTTTGCCTTGCTAAAAGAGGCAGGGATTGATTATGATTTCAAGCTTACCACCAAACTTAGTGATGCCTATGAGTTCTCAGTGGCGGCGAATACTGATCCGCAATATCAAGTGATTGTAGCAGTCGGTGGGGATGGAACGATTAATGGTGTTTTAAATGGTTTTTATGATACGACTGGTCACCGACGCTCGTCAGCGAAAATGGGCGTGATCTATACGGGTACTAGTCCTGATTTCTGTAAGAGTTATGGCATTCCAATTGATTTAACTAAAGCAGTGCAAATAATTGCGCTGGCGGCAACACGTTCGATTCGAGTAGGGCAGATCGTTTTGGCAAAGCGCTGGTTACCCGAGTACGAGAATCAACCAGTAGCGGAGAGTTCTGATTTTGTAACGCGGTATTTCGCTTGCTGTGCCAATTTTGGTCTAGGAGCAACACTGGCGCGGCGAGCCAATAGTGGCATCAGAGGAGTTTTTGGTGATCGACTGGGGACTTTTCTGGCATTAATTAAGACTTTATTTAATTATCATTCGACGGAGTTTTTAGTTAAACTTGATGGAGTAGCGCGAGAATTAAGCCAAGTTTATAACATTTCAGTAGGGAGAACCTATTATATTGCTTCAGGAATTAAGGTGAAACATCACTTGACCTCAGACGAGGAGCGATTTTATCAATTAGTCGTGCGTGAGCTACGTTTGACAAATTTTTTGCAAATTATCAGTCAGCTCTATCGTGGCAAAGAAATTATTAATCAACCAGAGCTTACTTTAGAATATTTTAAGACATTTGAGATCTATGGCAATAGCACTCAACCAGAGGTGGAGTTTGATGGCGACCCAGCCGGTTTCTTGCCGTGCCGCATTCAGAGCGCAGCGGAGACTCTGGAGCTGATCTGTGAGGGAGTAAAAAATGAGTCGAGAGGATGAAACGATTAGAATGATGGCGGGTCTAATGCCTCGCTCAAGTAAGCAGTTGAATCAGTTATTTGAAGCAGATGCGGAGATCGTCGAGTTTAATGGGAAGAAACTCTTAGTGACGCTGGATGAATTCTCTGATGAAGATCAATGGCGTACTACTGACCCAGAAACTTTGGGATGGAATCTGGCAGTAGGAGCAATCAGTGATATCTTGGCGACCGGAGGCAGACCAGTCTTTTATGCCCATAGTTTGACAGCTAGTCAAAGCTGGGATCAAGATTACTTGAAGTTGTTTGCTACTGGAGTATCACGAGCACTCAAGGAAGCTGGAGTAAGTTTTTTGGGTGGAGATTTTGGGAGGGCAGTAGAGTGGCGCTGTACCGCCACCGTGTTGGGAAGTTTGCCTGGACGATCTTTGTTGAGAAGTACTGCTAGCGCAGAGGAGTTAATCTTCCTCTCTGGTGAAGTGGGGCGTGGCAACTTGGAAGCATTTTTACGTATGGCAGGTGAAAAGGGAATCGTGGGACAGTGCTTCAAGTTATTTAAGAATCAGTTTGCGTTACGTCTGAAAGAAGCAGAACTGCTGCGAGAATATGCTACTGCTTGTATTGATACTAGTGATGGGGTCTTTAATGCTTTAAATACGATCGCCGAATTGAGTGGGGTGGGTTACGAAATTGCTGACTTACCTTATCTGAGCGGTGGCAGACATCTAGCGCGTTGCTGCCAGCTACCTAAGACATTGCTTTTTTTGGGTGAGAGTGGTGAGTATGAGCTGCTTTTTACAATTAAGGCGGAGGAGCAAGAGACATTTTTAACAGCTGCCAAGAGTGCTAAGTTGAAATTTCATCTGTTAGGAAGAACTACCAGCAGTTTTGATAGGATTTTATTTGAAGACGGGCGAAAGATTGATTTAGCTCAATTTAAACTACGCGCACGAGATTTTTCTGAACCACGCACTTATTTAAAGAATTTGATTGCAGAACTACAGAATATATATCATAATTAAAAGAATTTAAAGGAAATTATAAGAAAATAGAAGAAAATGGAATGAGTTAAAAGAACTTGAGGACGAAATGAAAAAACGGGTTGTAGTTACGGGAATTGGTCCAGTCACCAGTTTGGGAATTGGACGGAGCGATTTTTTTGAAAAGCTTTGTCAACGGCAGATGGTTTTACAGAGGATTCCGGATTCCTTTGGGCGAAGTTATACTTTCAAATCCCAATTTATGGTACCCGCTCCGGAGTTTAGTTTGGCAGATTTTGCTCTGCCAGCTAGCCTGATGGGAGTAATGGAGAAGAATGCTCAGCTAGCAGTAGTGGCAGCCAAATTAGCGCTGGAAGACGCCGGGTTTTCTTTGGAAGTAGGAGCGCGTTATTTTGAAGTTGTAGGTTTAAGCGAAGCGGATATTATTATCGGGATCGGGATGAGCAGCTTGCAGACTGCGTTTGATTCTTATCTGGCTCATCTAGATGGAAGTGAACTCTCTTTACCGGTTAAGAAACGTTTTAATCGTCTGGTGATTCCGTTGTTGATGCCGAATGCCGTTGCGGCATGGCCGGGGATTCTTTATGGAATTAAAGGAACTAGTTATACGATTAATGCTGCTTGTGCCTCGGGAACTCTGGCAATCGGTGAAGCATACCGGAGAATTACAGACGGATATAGTAAGCTAGTGTTAACTGGAGGAGTTGAGTATTTGGGAGATCAAGCGGGGGCAGTGATGCGTGGTTTTGATCAATTAGATACTCTAACGAAAGCTGAGGATGGTCAGCCATTACCCTTTTCCAAGCAGCGATCTGGTTTCTTGTTTAATGAAGGGGCAGGTTGTATCTTGGTCTTGGAAGAATTGAATTCAGCTTTAGCGCGTGGTGCAGCGATCTACGCGGAGCTTGGTGGTTATGAGAGTAATAGTGATGCGTTTCATATTGTGCAGATGCATGAATCAGGCAGAGAGATTGTCAAGTTGTTACAAAGATTAATCAAAGAGTATCGGATTGATTATCTAAATACACATGGGACGGGGACTTTAAGTAATGATGCAATTGAAGCGCAAGTGATTCAGCAGGTTTTTGGCGCTGCCCAGCAGCAACCATTGTTGAATGCCACGAAAGGACTTCTGGGTCATAGTCTGGGGGCAAGTGGGGCGCTGGAAGTGGCAGTTACCGCACTCTCACTCTACCACCAGAAAGTGCATGGGAATCTAATCGTTGAGCCACTCGAGAATTTGAATCTGCTCTCACAAACTACTGAGGTTGAGCTTAATTGTGCAGTTTCAACTTCGTATGGCTTTGGCGGGCATCATGCCGCAATCTTATTGAAAAGGTATGGGTAAAGAAGATGGATCAGGTAATGATTACTGGGG
>JBFYZC010000243.1:0-4617 GCA_041309705.1 Bacillota bacterium
AGTATAATTTAAAAGGAAAAAAAGTATTATTATTTGTGGGTAATCTGGAAAAAGTTAAAGCTGTTGATAGATTAATTGCGGCATATCGAGTTTTGAAAGAGGAGGTTCATGAATTAGCATTATTGATTATTGGCAAAGGTGCTTGTTTGAGAGAATTACAGATGCAAGTGGAAGAATATGGCTTAAGTGATGTTCATTTTTTAGGTCAAATTTTTGATAATGTGAGTAAATATTTTTTAGCCAGCGACCTGTTTGTCTTGCCTGGCTTGGGTGGTTTGGGAATATATCATGCCATGGTGCATGGTTTGCCAGTGATCTCGGCAAGTGCTGATGGAACTGAAAAAGATTATATCAAAGATGGCTATAATGGTTTTTTGTTAAAAAACGGAGATCTAGAGGAATTAGTAGCATTAATTAAGCAGATAATTAGTGATACTGAGTTGCTGAAAATTATGGGTGAAAATTCGAAAAAGATTGTTGCTGAGCAGATTAATATTCGGCATATGGTAGGTACTTTTGAAACAGCAATTTTAAATTCAGTTAAAGCAAATATTGTTAATGAACGCATCAATCTGATGGGCTTTAAGATTGATAATCTCAATATGGATGAGACGGTTACTCTAATAGATAATTATATCAAAAAAAGGGAATTATGTCAACATGTGGTAATCAATGCGAGTAAAGTTATTTTGGCAAACCGTAATCCGGAATTGAAGCAGATTATCAACGACTGTGCCATTGTTAATGCTGATGGGCAATCGATTGTCTGGGCGGCAAAATTTTTAGGAACACCTTTGAAAGAAAGAGTAGCGGGAATTGATCTGATGGATCGTTTGTTGGAGTTATCAGAGAAAGAGGGTTATCGTGTTTATTTCTTTGGCGCACGTGAAGAGGTGTTGCAACGAGCAATTATCAATATTAAATCAGACTACCCGGATTTGATAATTGCTGGGATGAGAAACGGATATTTTACTAATGAGGAGCAAGAAGAGATTATTGAAGAGATGGTTGAGTCAAAAGCAGATCTGCTCTTGATAGGTTTTAGCTCACCTAAAAAAGAGTATTGGCTAAAAGAAAATATCGCGAAGATTGGGATTCCATTTTGCATGGGGGTTGGAGGCAGTTTTGATATTGCCGCAGGCTTGACGAAACGGGCCCCGCTTTGGATGCAGAAAACTGGTCTGGAATGGTTTTATCGTTTACTGCAGGAACCAGGTCGTATGTGGAAACGCTATGTTGTAGGAAATACACTTTTTATTTATTATGTTTTGAAAGATAAATTTACGAGGGTGAATCGATAGTGAAACGATTCAGTTACTGGTTTTGCTCGATATAATGAAAGATTTTTACTGTAAAGTATATGGATAATAATTTTAAAAAAAAATTGTTAAAAATAGTCAAGATTAGCAGGAATTTCATTCTCGATATGGAATTTTATGTAAAATAGTCCCGAATTTTATTTTTGCAGCCACAGAAATGCTAGTAAGGAAGTGTTTTAAATGAAAAGATATCTTCTGTGCTTTTTTTTGCTATCAGTTTTAATAATGATAATCGGATTTGCTGGTTGTAACTCGAATCGATATAATTTTAAAATAGTTGATAGTACAGGAGGAGTTGCGGCGGGGAATCCTAATGGTACTTCGTTGATTCCTGAAGCAGCTAAGCTAGAGGATGTTACCAATCCTGAGCATGTGATTGGGAATGGTACTCCAGAAAGCTGTACTAGTGAAGCTTTACTTAATGCTGTGGCGCAGGGTGGAAAGATTGTCTTTAATACTGGTGGCAAACCAGTGACAATTACGTTGAATAAGTCATTGAAAGTTTATAACCTCTACAATAACAATCCTGTCAAAAAAGTAATCATCGATGGGGGCGGACTAGTGACCTTAAGTGGGGGTGGAAAAACCAGAATTCTCTATATGAATACGGCGGATCAGAGTCTTGGTTGGGCTACTAATCATGCTCAAAATCAGGAATATCCACAACTTACAGTACAGAATATTACTTTTGCGAATGGAAATGCGATTGGAGATCGAAGTCATGATGGTGGTGGGGCGATCTATGCTTATGGGGGAAGGTTAAAAGTTGTCAATTGTCGCTTCTTCAATAATATCTGTACCCTGACTGGACCAGATGCAGGTGGTGGAGCGATTCGAGTCTTTGCTCAATATAATAGTCTGCCTGTTTATGTTGTTAATAGTACCTTTGGTGGGTCGCCAGGCTATGGGAATGTTGGTTCAAACGGAGGTGCAATTAGCAGCATCGGGGTTTCTTGGACAATTATTAATAGTTTGTTCTCATATAATGAGGCAGTAGGCAATGGTGGAAATCCAGCGAAGAGTGGTACTCCAGGAGGAGGCAGTGGTGGGGCGATTTATAATGATGGAAAGAAAATGACGCTGTCAATCTATGGGTCATCAATCGAGCAGAATAAAGTAACTACGCATGGTTCAGCAATCTTTTTTGTTACAAATAATCATACAGGAAATATAGTGATTAAAGATTCAGTGATTCGCAATAATCTTGGTGGCTCATGGTATCCAGTGAAACCAGGAATTTCGATGCATAGTGACACCAAAATTGAGTGTAATAATTCGACGATTGAATAAGGTTGATTACATTAGTGGAAAAGATACAAAGCCCCTCGCTCTAATATGACGAGGGGTTTTAGAATTATTGAGCTTATTTTTAAAAATTAAAGGAAGAATATGTAATTAAGGAAAGATTATTTACCATTTGAATCCCAATGTTCCGTTAGTTTGGCGAAGTATAGTTCAATATAGCCACATTTGTTGCAAAAATATACGACAATTGGTATTCCTTCACCAGGATTAAATGAGATGTCATCATCTTCTTTAATTAGTTTTGTTATGGCATTAAAACCTTCATTTCTTACCATTTCATCGTTTGGATGATTAAGACAATAAACTTTATTCTCTTTTACAGGCATCTTTGTTTACCTTAAACCTTTCTTTATGATTAGGAAAATTTGAATAACTGACGATCTCTTCCTCGTTTCACCTCCTTGAAATTTATCTCTACTTTTTTAATTTCGTCATTTTAGCTCGCTATCTCGAGATAGATTAAATGGATAGAAAGGGAGAATATAGGAGGTTAAAAGTTTGATGAGGAGTTTGTGCTATATTATCGGTATAACTGGGATATGTCCCAATTGTCCTAGTGGTTGATTAATAGTTATTTTTTGCCCTGGAGTAACCAACTTGAGAGTTGAAAGAACTTTTCAACTTAAGAAGCTTCCTCATTGTATAAAAACAAGGAATCACGTTGAAGGTTTTTAATTATCTTCAAAGTAGCGTAATCATTGACTTTGTAAAAATTCCATAATAGCTCTTCTTGAAGAAAAAAACGAACGGTTTCAATAGAAACAGTTTCTGATTTTCTAGTTCTAAGCCAACCAGAATATTTAGCCCAAACAGTTTTTGGATATTTTAAAGCAATCATTTGAAGAATACCTGTAGCCATGCAACCAAGAAACACAAATACTTCAATAGCTTTCAATGTGCTTGAGAGTTGAAAGTTCTCACTAAGTAACCAAAAATTAACAAAAATGAGCTTACAAAATGCCTCCAATCATGTAAGATAAGTTTGCAAACACAACTTACGAATTGGAGAACAAAATGTATAAGCTCATTGAAGATATTTTAACAAAATTTAGAACGAGTTTCAAGAGGGAATCCACCTTTCAAACTTTTATAGTTTTAGTAATAGGAATGCTTTTAAGAAGAGACATTAGAGGTATAAGCTCTATCGTTAGTACTTTAAGATTAAAACCAAAATGTTATGATAATCTAATTCATTTTTTCAGATCAACAGCTTACGAGCTGAAAGATCTAAAAAGAACATGGATCAAGAGTGTCGAAGAGAATGCAGACATATTAATGGTTAATGATTACAGTATATTGATTGGCGATAATATAAAAGTAGCTAAGGAAGCCAAGAAAATGCCTGCAGTAAAAAGACTTCATCAAGATTCAGATAACTCAGGAAAAGCAGAGTATATCTCTGGTCATAATCATGGTGTGATTGGAGTGCTTGCTCAATCAAATAAAAATTTATCTTGCATTCCAGTCTTATCGGAACTTCAAGAAGGAGTCAATCAAATAAAAGATTTTACTCCAAAACAACCATCAAAAGGTTTTCAAAAATATACTAAGAGAGATCCCGAGAAACCTTTAAGTATTGTAGAAAAAATGGTTTATTTAGCTTCAGAATATATCTCAACAACAGGCAGAAAAAGTGTTTTACTTTTAGATGCTTTTTTTGCTACAGGTTCTGCTTTTGATGCTGCAGCTATAAACAAGCTTTTAGTTTTAATTGTACGAGCTAAAAAGAATTTTGTAGCATATCATCGTCCCACAGAAAAAGATACTAATCGCAAAGGAAGATCTAAAAAATATGGGGAGAAAGTATCTTTTGAAAAATTTTTTGATGCAGAAGCTGAGCAATTTAAATTGCAAAAAGTCTCGCTTTACGGAAAAAAAGAAACTATTGAATACTGTTGTATGGATTTGCTCTGGAAATCCGCTAGTGATTTAATTAGATTTGTTTTGGTCAAACACAATTCCAACAATTTTATTTTGATGTGCTCAGATATCA
>JBFYZC010000244.1:0-4302 GCA_041309705.1 Bacillota bacterium
ATATAGTTTATTTAACTTCGCCCATGAGAGCCCTCAAGTCAGATAAGTGATAACTATATATTTTCCGATAAAGATCTTTCATTATATCGAGTGAAAATATCCAGCGTACTCAGGATTTTTCACGAAGGTAAAATGAAATAGATATTTTCCGGTAAAGATCTTTTATTATATCGAGTGAAAATATCCAGCGTACTAAGGATTTTTCACGAAGGTAAAATGAAATAGATCTTTCAGAAAATATATAGATCTTTCGGAAAATATATGGAAACATGACCACAGTTGTTTAATCAAAAACTCGAGAATGCTCTTTGGAATATAAAATCTAAATAATGTAAAAAACGGAGGAATCTTTAATTATGAAAAAACTATTAACTTTAGTTGTGAGCGCTTCAATGTTATTGTCAGTCGCGGCTGCTTCTTTTGCGGCAGAGGATTTTGAGGTCAAAGGTAAAGTTTATGGTGAGTACATGGGTTTAGGCAAGGATAGTTTTAAATTAAATGATGTAGCTCAATGGGGTACCGATAATAAAGACCAATCTCAGGATATTCTCCTAGGTGGCAAAGTAGTCCTGATGGAGAAGTTCGTGGTCAGTGGTGAAGGTCATCTCGGTAGTCTCTTGACCAAAGAAGATGAACAAAAAACTACCCTCTTCAAGGTTGGTGGCGGGTATCGCGTTTACGAAGATGAACAGATTCAACTCGATGTTTTGGGTTCGTACTTACAGATGAGTGAGAAAATGGGTAAAGATGGTACAGAATTAGCGAAAACTGATGCTTTCTTGCTCAGCGCTGACCTTGCATATTGGATCGCTGATGATATGTCAATCGAGGCTGGAGTTGGTTACACTCCATTTGCCAAAGTCTCAGTTAATGGTGCTGAGGTTAAAGAAGATGCTCCACATGTTTTAACTTACAATGCCAAATTCAACTACTATTTGATTGAGAATTTTGGTGTTTCGATTGGTTACAATAACACTCAATTTACCGGTGGTAAAGATGGTAACAAAGTTGAGCATAACTTGAATGGGTTTACTTTTGGAGCGAGTTATAAATTTTAAGTTCTAAAAAAGTTAAAAAAACTGTCTGATTCACTCAGGCAGTTTTTTTATTGGGAAAAAATCAGCAATAATCAATATCCATAGCAGGATCAGATGTGGTAAAATAAGAAAGTCAAGATTGATTAGAGGTGTATTAAAGGAAGGATGAGTTAGTTTGCGTGAACGTACCTTGAAGGTTTTAGAATATGAGAAGATTATTAATCAAGTAAGGGAATTAACAGGGTCATCACTAGGAAAAGCCAAGTTGGCTGAGTTAGAACCTTTGACAGATCCGGGTTTGATTCGCGAAGCCCAGCAAGTAACCACTGAGGCGGTTAAGATTCTGTTTGAAGGTGGTAAAGAACCATTAGGTGGAGTTTTTGATATTCGTGCTGCGCTGAAAAAAGCTGCTTTAAATGGTGTATTAGCGGTAAGCGAATTTTTAGAGATTGGCTCAACGATGCGCGCTTCACGTTTGATGAAGGAATTTCTAGACCTGGAGCTTGATGGTTTGGAGATTCTACCTGAGTGGGGCGGGAGACTGGGGAGTTTTCTGACTCTAGAGCGGGAACTCGAACGGTGTTTTAATTTTGATGGAGAAGTTTTGGATAGTGCTAGCCCCAAGTTGCATTCGATTCGTTCACAAATGAAGACTTACCAGAATCGGGTGCGCGAGAAACTGGAGAGCATCATTCGCGGCGGAGAAAACTCTAAGTATCTCCAGGAACTACTGGTGACCATGCGTAATGACCGCTATGTGATTCCGGTAAAACAGGAGTATCGAGCGATGTTTCCTGGAATTGTGCATGATCAGTCAGCCAGTGGTGCGACCTTGTTTATCGAGCCTGCTTCAGTGGTAGAGTTGAATAATCAATTACGAATTTTGGAAGCACAAGAAGTTGAAGAGATTGATCGGATCTTGAGTGAGCTCTCAGGTAAGATTAAAGGAATCTCTGACCAGCTGCAGATTAGTGTGGAGATCTTGGCGCGGCTGGATCTGGCATTTGCCAAAGCCCGTTATAGTCAGCAGATCCGTGGCATCGAGCCGATCTTTAATCGTGACGGAATGATCAATCTTTATCAGGCACGCCATCCTTTATTGAAGGGTAAAGTAGTTCCAGTAAGTGTGGCACTGGGGAAAAACTATGATACTTTAGTGATAACCGGACCAAATACTGGCGGCAAGACAGTTACTTTAAAAACAGTAGGATTGCTAGCTTTAATGGCGCAGTCAGGTCTGCATATTCCAGCGGATTCGGGCTCGGAGTTGCCGATTTTTGAGGAGATCTTCTGTGATATTGGAGATGAGCAGAGTATTGAGCAGAGTCTTTCCACTTTCTCAGCGCATTTAACTAATATTGTCGAGATTTTAAAAGATTTACGCGGGTCAGCTTGTCTGGTACTCCTGGACGAGCTGGGAGCAGGAACAGATCCGACCGAGGGTGCGGCACTGGCAATGAGTATCCTAACTTATCTGCATCAGAATCAAGTGCGGACGATTGCGACCACTCATTATAGTGAGTTAAAGGCATTTGCCTACCAGACATTAGGAATCGAGAATGCGGCAGTGGAGTTTGATATTGAAACCTTGCGCCCGACTTATCATCTGCTAACCGGACTGCCAGGAAGTAGTCAAGCCTTTGAGATTGCGCAAAAGCTTGGTTTACCAGATTTTCTGGTGGCTGAGGCGCGTAACTATATCTCTGCCGAGGTGGCGAAGGTTGAGAGTATGTTACAGGAAATTGAGAATGATCGGAAGAAAGCACGTGATGATCGGCTTATAAGTGAAGCCGCTCGTGCTAAAGGTGAGAGTTATCAAAAACAGTATGAAACCGAAGTGGCTAAATTACGCAAAGAGAAAGCAGATTTGATGCGTCAAGCCAAGTTAGAAGCAGAAGAGATTTTGATCAACGCCCGCCGCGAGAGTGAGAATTTACTACGTCGATTGCGTGAAGCCTCTCAAGCAGAGAAAGCACAGATTGTCAATGAAGGACGTCAGAAGATTACCTCGGAATTAAATAAATTACGCGAGGAACTAACCGAACCCAAAGTAACTAAGCAGACTGCATCTGAGAAATTACAGCTTGGTTCAAAGGTACGAGCAGTCTCGTTGAATCAGACCGGAACAATTCTTGAATTAAATGGCGAGATGGCATTGGTACAGTTGGGGATTATGAAAGTAAATCTAGCCCTGACTGACTTAGAGTTAGTTGCTGAAGATAAGGTTAAAGTGAAACGAGCCCCTCAAAAACTAGGAATGACGGGACTGAAAGCTGCAGCAGAGATTACTACCGAGATTAGTTTACGTGGAATGACGGTTGATGAAGCTTTATATGAACTAGGAAAATATCTGGATCAAGCGTTGCTCAGTGGGTTGAATCGATTTCGGGTGGTGCATGGCAAAGGAACTGGCGTCTTGCGTCAGGCAGTCTGGCAGTATCTGAAGGAGAACTCGATGGTGCAGTCGTTCCAGTATGCGGAGCAGAATGAAGGGGGCTTGGGAGCAACTGTGGTTGAGTTGAAGCGGGGTTAAAAAGGAGTCAATTAATTGGATAAAACTATATTTAAATTACCAGATTTTTTGGAAATTATGATTGAAATAAGTACTTCTATTTGGACTACTAAGACTATTGTCTTGGCTAATGGTGTACCTTTAGAAAGAATCGGTGAATCAAGAAGAAGTTTTTGGTTACCATTGCCAGATGGCTCTAATCAGAAAATGGATATTTATCGCACCGGGATAGATTATCTACCCAAAGTTTATCTTGATGGAGAAAAAATTGAGATTGTACGGCGTTTGAGGTGGTATGAAAAAGCTGCTGGTTTTATCCCAGGGGTACTATTTTTAGGTGGAGTTTTGGGTGGGATTTGTGGTTATTATGGTATAACTGCTAATTATAAGATTTTGAGAGGCGAAAAGAGTAATTTATATAAATTTTTAGCAGTATCAGGAATAACAATATTGACGATCATTATATATTTTATTTTGGCATTAATTTATCAGCTGATTTCAAATTTTTTGTTCCATAATTCGTAGCACTTCATTATCTTGCGCCGTGAAAAAAGTATTCAGATACGAAAAAACGATATCACTCCCCCAGCGCTACGCGCTTCCCCCTCATCAGGGGGATTTGCTTTGGAGCAAGGAGATACTTTAGTTGCAAGCCAGTTAAACTTTGCTTTTAGTCTCATTCTTTTAAATCAACCATGCAAACACTCAACCCCCAACTCAACCTACCCGTTTCCACACCATCTCTCAACCAAA
>JBFYZC010000245.1:0-3391 GCA_041309705.1 Bacillota bacterium
AACTTTATAAACCTCGGCAAGTTTTACCTTAATCAAGGCTGCATCTGACATCTTGGTAGCTTCATTGGAGGCAACGGCTTCAGCGGCAACCTTGAAATTCACAACATCACCAGGATTACCAGTATTATCACTAGGTACCCAAGCCAAAGTATAAGGAGCAGTCTCAGCTTCGCCAACTACCTGATCATTCACATAAAAACGTACCTTAGTAATTTTCCCCTCACCAGCCGCTGCGTCTGCACTGAAAATAATTGGTTTTTGTGCAGTTGGCGCTTCAAAAAGGTCACCGTCTTTGGGAGCAGTCAATTTAACGGTCGGTGGCACGCGATAGGGTAGTTTCACTTTAATATTTACTACACTAGAAAGAGTTGCTCTGCCTTCCGTATCAAATGCTTTCGCAGTAATTGCATAAGCATCAATTCCGGTAGCATTACTACTAAAACCGGTTGGTACCCAATTCAATTGATATGGAGCTGTGTTATCTGTGCCAATTAATTGATTATTTGCATAAAATTCTACCTTCCCGATTCCAATGCTTGAACTGGCAAGTGCACTGATGGCAACTGGATTTGTTGCACTTGGGTATTCAAAGAGCGCACCTTCTTGCGGAGCAGTCAGATTTACTGTTGGTGGTAAAATAATTACTGGTTCTTCACCATAAATCTTTACCCCGTCTTCATAAACCGGAATGCGTTTTACTTTGATCGCTCCACCTGAAGTGGTATTTTTAATCTCCTGGAAGGAGAAGTCATTGTTGTTATTCCAAAAATTAGTATTTTCCGGAGCAGTCAGTCTAAACTGTACTTCTTTTTTGTAGTCCATCGGTCCGCCAGGATAAATCTTCGTTCCCACAAAATCAACTACTACATAATAGATATTTCTTCCCGTATCCCAAGGCAATAAATTTGAGATGGTTGCTCCCTCATTATGACTGAAGCTGGTATGAACATCACTCGGTCTAAAACCTGCCTCAATCAACTCTGTCAGATCAACAAAATATTTAAAGGAAAGTTTCGTACTCAGGCGGGCCGACCAACCAGAGCGATTATTCATTAAGGCTTTGACTTCAATAAAATTAACACTATTTGAGCTAACCGCTGCTTCAACAAAGAACTCATCTTCAACTGGCTCAATCGCATTAAAGTTTGCAATTGGATTTCCGCCATACTCTTGATACATCTTGGCTAAAATCCCTACAAAACCTGCATTGTAGTCACAGGCGACCTCATTGCAAACATAATCATTAATATCATCTTTGTACCCGTCACCAGAATCCGGACCGCCAACCAAAGCACCATAAAGAGTGTGGCGGTGATAGGCAGGAGTTCCTTGATCATTCTTCCAGGAATTATGCGCGGTACGATGATGTGGACGTTTAGGAGAATTAATTCCATATCCCACCACAAAACTTCTGCCAGTACTTCCTAAAGCATAATCAATTTGCTGTTTGGCAAAATTGCGGTAGGTTTGAACTTTACTCGGAGTACAGACTGAACTATCAGCATACACACTTGCCAAAAATGCGGTAGTGGTAGCATAACGTAAGGAACCCCATTCCGAGAGCCAAGCTAATCCACGTGGGGTGTATCTGATTCGCTCCCCATTATAACCAGTCGTCCAATAGTCTAAATGTTTCTCAGTCAATTCTTTATAAAGCGGTTTATTAGTAATTCGTGCCATCAAAAGTTCTGCGCCGTAATGAACGTCATCCCAACAATGTCCCCATTTATAAGCAGTAATCGTACTGTTTGGTTCTTTACTCCAGAAACCAACGTAAGATTCTGCTTTATCCAGATAAGTCTGTTCCCCTGTAGCTATATAGAGCCAACTACCCGCGAAAGAAAGTTCATCATAGAACCCACTCCAGGAACGATAGAAGCTATTGGCTGCCGTATAGCCACTGTCACTCTTGGTGGTATCGGCAAAGGTAAACATCTCTTTAGCATGTCTGAGACAGGTCGCCGCATAGATCGGATCAGTCTCCTGAAAGACCATTGCAGCAATTGCCATCGCAGCCGCACTCTCTGCTACTACGGTTGAGCCCGGACTACCTGAAGTCAAAACATATGAAGGTCGTTGCATCTGCATTACTTCAGCCGAACCCCACCAAGCATGATCCAGAGTACCGTCACCTACTTGGTAATAGTAAACATTTGGTGCAGGATGACATTTGATCAAATAATCAGTGCCCCATTTAATTGTATCCAGCATGTATTGCAGTTGTCCACTTTGAATGTAAGCATCTCGGTCTTCGTATAACGACCAAGCAAGCATCGAGATACTATAAGACATCGGTAAGTTGAATTTCACATGATCACCAGCATCATACCAGCCACCAGTAAGATCAACATTGCGATCTTTACCGTCATTCATTCCGGAATCGCCACGCCAATTATCACGTTTATCTGTAGGTAACTTTCCTGAACGTTGAAAGTCATAAAAGATAATTGCTTTTTGTAATGCTTCACCATAATTAAAATTAGTGGGCTCTGCAAAACCAACCGCCGAAAGAGTTAACACCATCATCACTAAAAATAGGACAAAAATCTTCTTCATTTTTTTACCCTCCTTTTTATCTTCAGTGTCAGTTTTAAAATCACATCTCCTCCTTTCAGACTGACACCAAATTTTAGATTTCAAAGACGACTTCCAAGAGCAGTAGTCCTTTATGCCATTGCCATGCAAATTTCTTAATTAATATAATTATGTAAATAAATAATTTTATTAATAAATATTCTCTGTCCTCGACAATGCTCCTGCCGCAATGTTAATAAAATGTTAAAACCCACTTCAGAGCAGTCAAGCTTGACTTGCAAAGTACTTTTTTGATGGCTCTGATTTTTATTTGAATTCTTTAAGTTTCTCTTTGAGAGACTTGCAGAAATAGTTTTCAGTTTTTATTAATTGATTTTCAATTAATCATGAGTGATTTTCAGTAAAGCATGAGTGATTTTCAGTTAATCATGAGTGATTTTCAATTAATCTGGAGGCTAGAAGCTGGAGGCTGGATTTACTCCCCCTGCGCTGCGCGCTTCCCCCTCAGTGAGGGGGATTGGGTGGATGCAAGGAGAAAGATGTAGGAACCAGGTCGCGACCTGTCCCTACATCTTTCAACCATATGGAATATTTTGCTATTTGTTAGCGGTATTTTATTTGGTAGGGGCAGGTCACCGTGCCTGCCCCGCAGAGACGCACAGCCGTGCGTCTCTACGGGCAACCTCTCGTGGTTGCCCGCAGAGACGCACGGCGGTGCGTCTCTGCGGGGCAGGCACGGTGACCTGCCCCTACCAAATAAAATACCGGTAACAAAGAGCAAAATATTCCATATGGTTGAAAGATGTAGGAACCAGGTCGCGACCTGGTTCCTACATCTTTCTCCTTGCATAAACCC
>JBFYZC010000246.1:0-7530 GCA_041309705.1 Bacillota bacterium
CCCAAAAAGATTATACTATCTCAACAAGTTTTTGATGAACTATCAAATCCAAGGATACCTCATCTTAAAAGTCGAATTGAAGAGTTAAAGAATATAGGAGATATCTCAGTAATATCATTAATGTTAGGCACAGAAGAATTTCAAATTTATTATAATTTAATTAACCCTCCAGCAGGACAAATTGTACTTGGTAAAGGGGAAGCATCCGTGCTAGCACTAGCAAAAGTAACCAACGGAATCGTAGCAAGTAACAATTTGAAAGATATTAACCAATTTATTAAATATTATAAACTTAGACATCTAACTACAGGAAAGATCATGATCGCAGCTTTAGAACAGCAATTAATTGACGAAAATGAAGGCAATCAAATATGGGAAAATATGATTAAAAGACGAAGACTGTTACCAACTGCTACATTTACAGCTTATATAAATTTTCAAAATCAACAATGATGATTATCTTGAACATTATAGATTGTAAATTCAAAAGCCATTTCCCCTGACTTCTCCTCAAGGAAAATGGCTTTATTCTTTGCTTGAAACCTCACAATCTCACAACAAACTCCCAAAATACTCGCGAAACTTTACTTCTTTTCCATACTCTCGCCACAGCTCCCCACGCAACTGCTGCCACTCTCGCTTGATCTCTCCCGGCCTCTCCTGATTTTGATAGCAAAGCAACAGCTTCCGGGCTGCAACCCAGCTTGACTGATTCTTCCTCGCTATCAGTCCCTTGATAAATTCTGGATAAAAGATCATTCCGCTAGTTAAATCCTGCTCCAAACAGACTTTAATCACTGCGAATAATATTTCTTCATCTGAGAGTATCTCCGCGAGATGCTGCTTGACTAGCGCTATCTCTCCCTTGAGCAACCCAATCTGTAAGGACAACTTTAAATCAGGCTTATTTTTTAAAATTTCAACCACTTGAGCTTGATAATCAGGTAATTTTTCCGGAATTTTTTGCAAGATCTCCTGCAAACGCAGATATTCTTCCAGATTCGGCTCATTATTAAACTGCGCTAGACTCAATTCTGCCGCTTCGCACCAGTTCGCTTGTTTGATCAAGCCTAATAGCAACCGTTCTCGAAAGCTGGCAGCTAGATTAATTTCAGCTGTCTGCAACCCCTCTCGCGCCAGCTCCACCCCGCGCTCCAGCTCATGCTCCAGATACCAATCAATCAGCCACAACTGTCCTGCAGTATTTCGCAATAAATTCTCTCGTACTAACCTCAGCAAATTGGTTACTTGCAATTTTCCCGACTGCTCTAAATGATATAATAATTCATGTCCTGCTACTAATTTAGCGAGCTCGGTTGAATTTCCAAGCTCATCTGTTAAAACCTGATGAACAAAATCTGGTGCAAAACCGCTATAGCTTACGATTAATTCTGCCAGCATTTCTTGGGATGCGGCAAGCTCTGGCTCGAGTGCTAACTGAATTACCAATTCGACCAATGGTATTATCATCGACGGCTCATATTTCTTAGGCAACTCTTTAAATAACCAGAGCAACTGTTGCAGATACTCCAGTAAAACTTGATTAGGATAAGTACGATAATAATCCAAAATTGTCTGCAATAGTTCAACACAAGCAGTTGGTATCTCCGGGTCATTTTGGGCTACTGCTGCTGATAGCAGACTCTTGAGCTGAAGCATTCTCCTCCAGATCTCTTGTACATCCACCATCGTTAATAATGAACCCTGAAAAGTATTACGAATCAGATTAATCAGCGCACGTTGCTCGTGAAAACTCTCCTTTACTTCACTTGCCTGCAAAAATTTCAAAAAATGTAAGGGGTCAGTCAGGCAGAAGCTACTGAAATTCTGAGCCAAATTATCAACATCACTTAACGCATTCTTCAGTTCCACTTGTAAATTTCTAAAACGCTGTGGTTGTTGCAGCCATCTCAATGCTAATGCCACCAGATGCCGACAGAAGCGCGGGGGATTACATTGACATTCGCCAGTAATCTTGGAATTAGCAAAACTCAATTTGACTTGATAATTCACATTTTCTACCGTCACCACTGCAGCAAGCGTCTTTCCCAGACGACAACAGTCTCGCAGTGCCCCCTGATACATGAGTTCTTTGCCACGAAGATACTCTTCTGGATCTGCCAATGCTTCCAGATCAATGCTCGTAAATTTCCCATCATTCATCCTTGAACCACACCTTATCCACAGTTTATCCACAGACTTTTCCACATAACATTTGAAATAGTTGATATTACTGTATTTGTATATATTTTTAGAATTATATAAACAAAAATTTCAAAACAGATCTCCTGCTTCAAGCCAGATTTAATATTTGTAATTTTCATACAATTTTAAAGTTATCCACAGTTTTTGACGCATCGATCTGAGTTATCCACAATATCCACAGGCAACCATACTTCCGTTCGTTCGCTCATAGCTTCAGCCCCGGTTGCGCAGTAAGCTCCATCCCATTTGCTCCGGTTGCCTGATAACGAAAGTAGCCTGCTGCTGCAATCATCGCTGCATTATCAGTACAAAGTTTGAGTGGTGGATAATAAAGATTCTTACCTAAACGATCTGCCTCAAGCTGACAACGCTCCCGTAGATAAGCATTAGCCGCCACCCCTCCCGAGAGTAAGATCGTCTTAGCATCAAACTCCACCACTGACTTCAAGAGTTTCTCTAAGAGCTGTTCCACTACCTGATGTTGAAAACTCGCGGCTACTCTGGCACTATCAATTAAATTCTCCTTTTGACGCTGTTGATGAAGGTAATTAATCACCGCAGTCTTCAAACCACTAAAGGAAAAATCATAACTCTCCGCCATTGCCCTGCTTTTCGTAAATTCAAGGTCAGTTGCCGCTCCAACTGATAATCTCTGAATCTCTGGCCCACCCGGATAACCCAAGCCGAGCACTCGTGCTACTTTATCAAAAGCTTCTCCGGCAGCATCGTCTCTCGTCCGACCCAAGATGCGGTATTCGCCCCACTTTTCCAGATACAAGAGATCAGTATGTCCACCCGAGACGGTCAGACAGATTAAGGGCAGCTCGATCTCTGGTCGTTCCAAGACATTGGCATAAATATGACCCTCAATATGATTCACGCCAACCAACGGAATTCCACTCGCCAAAGCCAGCCCCTTAGCAAAAGAAAGCCCCACCAAGAGGCTACCTACCAATCCTGGCCCATAGGTAGCAGCAATCAAATTCACTTGAGATAGTGGAAGCCCTGCTTCGTGCAGGGCTAATTGATAAAGTGGTAGAATAGCATTTAAATGTTCCCGTGCTGCCAGTTCTGGCACAACTCCACCAAATCTGGCATGTAGATCCGTCTGCGAAGAGATCACGTTACTCAAAATTGTTCTACCATTGGCAACTACCGCTACCGAAGTATCATCACAAGAAGACTCGATTCCTAAAGTTATGAAATCACTCATTAATCTGCTCCCATAATTCCTGCTTATGCTCACGATATTCTTGATAGGTGAGAATTGCCGCTTCTGGTTGAACCATTCCTTGCACCACTTCTGCCAAGAAGACTGTGTGCGTCCCCGCATCCAACTTACTCTTGATGCGAGCTTCAAAATGACCTGCTGTTTTTAGCAAGGGTGCACCAGTAACCCCGGGAGTCCAATCGATTCCAGCAAATTTATCAAGCTCTCGTCCTGATTTAAAACCAAATTTTTTCACTAACTTCAAATCCGCCAAAGTCAACATATTCACTGCAAAAACGTTACTTTTCTCAAGGTATTCTGTAGTGAGATGTCGCTTATCCATTCCTAAAAGTACTTGCAGTGGCGCATCCGTAATCTGAAAGACGGTATTATTAACCATTCCATTGGGACGACCTTCATGCACTGAAGTCACCACAAACAAACCACAAGGAACTTTTAACAGTACTTCTTGCAGTCCAACTACTGAACTATCCGCAACACCAGTCTGCTCAAAATATTCAGGTCCTGCGGCACAGATTGGACAACTCTCGGGCGGCTCACTCCCAGTATGCACATAACCACAAATTGTACAACGCCATAAACTATTCATGATGTATCACCATTCCTTGAACTTTTTTTATGCATAAACTTCGGTCTCAGACAATAACTTAATCCCTGCTTTGGCTAGAATTTGAATCGCCAGATCAAGCTGCTCCACTCGAAAGACTACCACTGCTCCAGTAATTGTATGCCCTACAAAGGCATACATATATTCAATGTTCACCTGTGAACTTTCCATAACTTCTAAAATTTTCGCCAGTCCTCCAGGATGATCTGGCACCTGCACCACGATAATCTCAGTCTCACTTAAAGTAAAATTAGCCGCTTTTAATACCTGACTAGCTTGCTCTGGAGCATTCACAATCAAACGTAAGATCCCAAAATCACTGGTATCCGCAATCGAAAGCGCGCGAATATTAATTCCTGCTTCACCGAGAAGCTTTGCCACCTCTGCCAGACGCCCCGACTTGTTCTCCAAAAAGACCGAGATCTGTTTGACTTTCATTAAAATCCCCCCAATTTTACGCTTGATAAACTTCTCTGCGATCCAGAATTCGTTTGGCTTTACCTTCACTACGTGGAATTGTCTTGGGTTCCACCAATTTTATTTTTGCCGAAACACCAAGGGTACTCAAGATCTCTCGTCGAATCTTAGCTCCCAATTCCTCCAGCCGCTTCACTTCATCGGAGAAGATCCGCTCTGAGACTTCGACCCAGATCTCCAGATCATCCAGATTACCTTCCCGATCAACAATCAATTGATAATGTGGTTCAGTCTCACCAATCTCCAGTAAAACACTTTCAATCTGGGAGGGGAAGACATTCACGCCACGGATAATCAACATGTCATCCGTCCGTCCCATCACGCGATGCATCCGGCGATGCGTTCGCCCACAAGCACAGGTCTCAGGGTAAATCAGACTAATATCTCTAGTACGATAACGAATCAAGGGTAGAGCTTCTTTGGTAATACAGGTAAAGACCAGTTCACCTTTTTCACCCGGCGGCAAGACTGCGCCCGTCTCAGGATTGATCACTTCTACAATAAAGTGATCCTCACAGACATGCAAGCCATCTTGAACCAGACATTCACTAGCTACACCTGGGCCCATGATCTCACTCAAACCATAGATATCAATTGCTTTAATCCCCAGCTTCGCTTCAATCTCCTGTCGCATCTTGTTTGACCATGGTTCAGCGCCAAAAAATCCTACTCGCAATGGTAATTGGGCGACCGTAATTCCTTCTTCTAAAGCGCCTTCTGATAAATACAAGGCATAAGAAGGAGTACAAGCAAGTACAGTAGTCTTAAAATCCATCATGATCTGCAGTTGACGCTTAGTATTCCCACCCGAAATCGGAATTACAGTCGCGCCAACTCTCTCTACACCATAATGCATCCCTAGCCCACCCGTAAAAAGCCCATAACCATAAGCAATCTGCACCAGATCACGTCTAGTAACTCCGCCACACCCCAATGTTCGCGCCATGACCTCTGCCCAGCTAGCTAAATCCTTTTTAGTATAACCTACCACCGTCATCTTGCCAGTTGTTCCTGAGGAGGCATGTACCCGTACGATTTCTTCTTGTGGTACTGCAAAGAGACCAAAGGGATAATTATCTCGTAAATCACTTTTAGTCGTAAACGGAAGACGTTCTAGATCTTGAATACTCCGAATCATTTCTGGTTTGATCCCTGCTTGCTCAAACTTCGCCTGATAAAAAGGTACTCGTTGATACAATCTTTCCACCGTCTCACGCAAACGACTGGTCTGCAGTGCTTCCAGCTCAGGTCGGGGGAGCGTCTCAATTTCCGGATTCCACATTAGCTCACTTCCTTTTATATAATATAAAAAATATACAAAAAGCCTCTCATTAATTTTATCAAATGAAAGGCAATCATGGTTTAATTATTTTTCAATTTACACTCATTTTTTGAGATAATTAAAGGAGAATTCCAGAGTTCTTGCGGACGACCAGCACACATCGCACTAGCTAAATTACGAAAGACTCTTTGATCTTGCTGACAAAACTCGCGAATCAACGCTTTAATCTCCGCACGTTTGGTCTTTTTATCCAAAGGACATGGACTAGGTTGTGGCTCGAACTGCAGTAAACTTTGGGCTGCTTGAATCTCTATTTCACGCAGATAAACCAAAGGGCGAATTGCTACCACACCACTTCGCTCTAGTTCGGTACGGGGCAGAAAGGTCTTGATCTGCCCCGAGTAAATAATACTCATCAAAAAAGTTTCCACTGCATCATCATAATGATGTGCTAGAGCCACTTTATTATAACCTTGCTCCCGCGCAATTCGGTTCATGGTGCCCCGACGCAAAAAAGCACAGGTGGCACAGGGACTTTCTGAATTTTCTTCACTCAAAGCATAACGAGCAATCTCTGTTTGATGCATCAGAAAAGGAATCTCCAGCCAATCACAGTATTTCTGCAAACGTTCTCGTTCCAAAGGCTGCTCAAAACCAGGCTCAATCGTGAGGGCAGCTACTTCAAAGGGAATTACCTGATGTTTACTGAGAATTGCCAAAGCATAGAGCAGAAAGGCACTATCTTTACCACCCGAGAATCCTACTAAAATTCTGTCACCAGAGTCAATCAGCTCAAATTCCCGGATCGCCCGCAAGATCTTTTGCGTATAAACTCGTGGTAGACTTAAGCGTTCTTCTGGCATAATTCTCACTCACCTCAGGTCGCTTGCTCAAAGAGATTGAGTGCTTCTTTCTCACCAGCTACTACCAGCAAATCGCCCATATTAATCATATCTTCAGCGGCTGGAGCAAGCAGCACCTCACCCGTAGAACGTTTAATCAAGATCACATTGATATTATACTTATAACGCAGATTCAAAGTTTTCAAACTTTTATTAAACATCTCTTTAGTTGCAATTACTTCAGCAATTCGAAACCCTTGTGGCAGTTCAATATAGTCCACCAGATTAGCAGCGACCAGACTATGCGCCACTCGTTTTCCCATCTCACGCTCGGGATAAATGACCCGATCTGCCCCAATCTTCTCCAAGACCCGACCTTGCATTTTATTTAACGCTTTCGCAACAATATACGGTACTCCTTGCTCCTTCAAGAGTAAAACGGTCATAATATTTGACTGCACATTCTCACCAATTGCCACAATCACCACATCAAAATTCTTAATCCCGATATTCTGGAGCACCTGTGCATCAGTGGTATCGGCGAGCATGGTATGAGTAACGTTGTCAGCAATATACCGCAAACGCTCTTCGGAAGTATCAATTGCCAAGACTTCTTGTCCTAAACGCGACAATGTCCGCGCCACACTAGTTCCAAATCTCCCCAGACCAATTACTGCATACTGTTTCTTCTGCATTCCCTTCACTTGCCTTTCTTGTTTTCCTATAAAAATTTTTTGAAATTTAACCACGTTCGCCAAGAATTCCTCCTCCTCTAAGCTACCTTGCTCGCGAAGCGAGAGCAAAGGAGGGGGATGAATTGGTTGGCGTTGTAAAATGAAACCAAATATGCTAATATATATTCAGCACCTTGACAACGGAATATATC
>JBFYZC010000247.1:0-4763 GCA_041309705.1 Bacillota bacterium
CCAAGCTGGGAGACTCGATTCTTTTGATGGAGCGCCAGAAGGTAGGGGCTATGAATAGTTAATAAATAAACTGATTTGCAGATTGTATTAAACTAACATAGACATTACACGAAATATTATATAAACAAAACCATATCAAACAGCGACTACAGTGCTTTTGAAGCCAATGAAGCCGCTGTTTTTACATTCTAGAAACAATTTAGTTACCATTTTGTGTTACTTTTATGTTAGTCTTGCACTTGACTAATTACAAATGATCGGTTATTATATAAATAACCTAACACAAAACTTACAGAAAACTTACACAAATTGAAGGGAGCTGGATTGAATGAGAAAGATTGCTATCTACGGAAAAGGCGGAATTGGTAAATCCACGACAACTCAAAATACCGTTGCCGGTTTGGCAGAGCTAGGAAAACAAGTGATGGTGGTTGGTTGCGACCCCAAAGCAGATTCGACCCGGTTGTTGTTGGGCGGCTTGGCTCAAAAATCAGTTTTGGATACTTTACGTGACGAAGGTGAAGATGTTGATCTTGCGGATGTTTTAAAACCAGGTTTTTGTAATACTCAATGTGTTGAGTCTGGTGGTCCAGAGCCTGGGGTTGGTTGTGCAGGGCGTGGTATTATTACCTCAATTAATTTATTGGAACAATTAGGCGCTTATGAAACAGAGAAAAATTTAGATTATGTTTTTTATGATGTTTTAGGTGACGTTGTTTGTGGTGGTTTCGCAATGCCAATTCGCGAAGGTAAAGCTCAAGAAATCTACATTGTAGTCTCTGGTGAGATGATGGCAATGTACGCCGCCAACAATATCTGTAAAGGTATTGTGAAATATGCGCAAGCCGGTGGAGTACGTTTGGGTGGACTGATTTGTAACAGCCGAAAAGTTGACAACGAAGAAGCAATGATTAAGGCATTAGCTGATCAATTAGGAACTCAGATGATTTACTTTGTACCACGTGACAATATGGTGCAAAAAGCAGAAATTAACCGTAAAACCGTGATTGATTATGATCCAAGCCATCCACAAGCAGACCACTATCGTAACTTAGCGAAACGGATTGATGAAAATGAGATGTTTGTAATTCCAAAACCGCTTTCGATTGATGAGTTAGAAAAGTTATTGCTCGAGTATGGCATTGCTAACTAGAAAAGCGATAGCAATCATTTGAAATGATTAACTTTTAAGGAGGAATTAGTGATGTCTATGTTAATGGTAAGAGCAATTGTACGCCCTGAAAAATGTGACGATGTTATGGCAGCCTTGATGGATGCTGGATTTCCAGCCGTGACCAAAATAGCAGTTTTTGGTCGTGGTAAACAACGCGGTTTGAAGGTGGGAGAAGTATATTATGATGAGCTTCCGAAGGAATTATTAATTTTGGTGATCCCCGAAAAAGATCGTGAGTTTGTTGTTAATACAATTATTAATACTGCCAGAACTGGCGAAAAAGGTTCGTTTGGTGATGGTAAAATATTTATAACACCGGTCGAAGAGGTATATACCATTAGCTCTGGTGTGAAAGAAAGCTAAGGAGGCGGTCCGAATGAAAGAAATTATGGCTGTTATCCGGATGAATATGATGAACAAAACTAAAAAAGCACTCGCAGATGCAGGGATCTCATCATTTACCGCCACCGGTCGAGTGATGGGGCGTGGCAAAGGAAATGTTGACTTCAAACTTTTAGAAGGCGCCAAAGAAGGCTATGAAGAAGCGATTTCTCAATTGGGAAAAGGACCGCGTTTAATTCCGAAACGTCTTTTATGGGTCGTAGTCCCGGATGAATTGGTAAGAACAGTGGTTGATACGATTATTGAAGCAAACCAAACTGGTCAGCCTGGAGACGGAAAGATTTTTGTAATACCGACTTTAGATGTCTTCAGAGTAAGAACCGGTGAAACTGGGAATTCGATATTGGATTGTTAAACTGTGATATATATTTTCCGGTAAAGATCTTTCATTATATCGAGTGAAAATGAATTATATATTTTCCAATAAAGATCTTTTATTTTACCGAGTGAAAATATCAATATACTTTACAATAAAGATCTCTTATTTTATCGAGTGAAAATATCCAAAGCACTAAGGATTTTTCGCGATGATAAAATGAATTAGATCTTTGGGAAAGGATAGCTAGTACTAAGGATTTTTCGCGAAGGTAAAATGAATTAGATTTTCCAGAAAATATATAGATTTTTCGGAAAATATACAACGGCTAAAAGTTGCAAAAGGAGGTAAATACTATGTCGAACAAAAATTCAGCACAAAACCCGGAGTCAACCAAAGAAGAATTATTAAAGATATACCCTACCAAAGTGGCGCGGAAACGTTCTAAACAGATTATTGTGAATGATCCTTCAGAGGAGATGATTCCTGAGATTGGAGCAAATGTACGTACCATTCCTGGTATTATTACCCAACGCGGTTGTACCTACGCCGGTTGTAAAGGAGTAGTACTTGGACCGACACGTGATATTTTAAATCTGACTCATGGACCAATTGGTTGTGGTTTTTACAGTTGGTTGACCAGGCGTAATCAGACTATGCCGCAGAGCGATGATGACTGGAATTTAATGACCTATTGCTTTTCCACAGATATGCAGGAAGATGATATTGTTTTCGGCGGCGAGAAGAAGTTGCGCCAAGCAATACAAGAAGCCTATGATAATTTTAAACCAAAGGCGATTGGAATCTTCTCAACTTGCCCAGTAGGACTTATCGGTGACGACGTTCATGCAGTTGCGCGAGAGATGAAAGAAAAACTGGGAATAAACATCTTTGGCTTCAGTTGCGAAGGTTATAAGGGAGTTAGCCAATCTGCAGGTCATCATATTGCAAATAACCAACTATTTAAACACGTGATTGGTTTAGATGATACGGTCAAAGAGGGAAAATACAAGATAAATATGTTAGGCGAATACAACATTGGTGGCGATGCTTTCGTAATTGAGGAATTGTTGAAGAAATGCGGAATTGATTTAGTTGCTTCCTTTAGTGGTAATTCATCTTATGATTATTTCGCTAACTCGCATACGGCAGATTTGAATGCAGTTATGTGTCACCGCTCGATTAACTATGTAGCAGAAATGATGGAAACTAAATATGGTATCCCCTGGATTAAGGTGAATTTTATCGGAGCTGAAGCTTCTGCCAAATCTTTACGCAAAATCGCTCAATTCTTCGGTGATCCCGAACTAATGGAACGAGTTGAAAAAGTGATCGCTGAAGAAATGCTGGAAGTCCAAAAAATACAGGAAGATGTCAAGTCAAGATGTCAAGACAAAATCTCCATGTTATTCGTTGGTGGTTCACGGGCACATCATTATCAGGAATTATTTAAAGAAATCGGGATGAAAGTAGTTGCAGCTGGTTACGAGTTTGCTCATCGGGATGATTATGAAGGTCGTCGAGTACTACCAAGTATTAAAGTAGATGCAGACAGTCGTAATATTGAAGAATTGCATGTTGAGGCGGATCCAGAAAAATATCGTCCGCGTAAAAGTGAAGCTGAGTATGAACAGCTACAAAAAGAGGGCTATCAATTTAAGGATTATGAAGGCATGTTGCCAGATATGGAAAAAGGCACCTTAGTAATTGATGATATCAGCCATTATGAGATGGAGAAATTGATTGAGTACTATCAACCAGCGGTCTTCTGTGCCGGGATTAAAGAAAAATATGCCATTCAAAAGATGGGTGTGCCTTGTAAACAACTTCATAACTATGATTACAGTGGACCGTATGCTGGTTTTGTAGGTGCGATTAATTTTTATCGGGATATTGATCGAATGGTGAATACCAAAATTTGGAGTTACATTAAGGCTCCTTGGCAAAAAAGTCCGCAAATAAAAGCAACTTATGCTGCCAAATAATCTTAATTTAGCTTGATAATAGGAGGGATTAATGTGCTATTACGACATACGAACAAAGAAATCAAAGAACGTAAGGCTTTAACAGTCAATCCAGCGAAAACTTGTCAACCAATTGGTGCGATGTACGCAGCTTTGGGTATTCATAATTGTTTACCCCATAGTCATGGTTCGCAAGGATGCTGTTCATATCACCGCAGTACATTAACACGTCATTATAAGGAACCAGTAATGGCTTCCACCAGTTCGTTTACAGAAGGGGCGTCGGTTTTTGGCGGACAGTCGAACTTACTAGAAGCGATAAGTAATGTTTTTGCAATTTATAATCCTGATGTTATTGCGGTTCATACTACTTGCTTGAGTGAGACAATCGGTGATGATGTTCTACAAATTATTGCTAAAGCGCAAAGTGATGGGAAAATTCCGAAAGGTAAATATGTTATCCACTGCAATACACCAAGCTTCATCGGTTCACATGTAACTGGTTTTGCCAACATGGTAAAAGGGATGGTAAAATATTTCGCTTGCAACACCGGGAATCCCAAAAACCAAGTAAATATTATCCCAGGCTGGGTAGAACCTGCTGATATGCGTGAGATCAAGCGTTTGGTGGAAGTAATGGGGGTGAAAAGTGTTCTCTTTCCGGATACCTCAGAAGTACTGGATGCACCGATGACTGGTAAACACCAATTTTACCCTAAAGGTGGCGTGACAATTGAAGAATTAAAAACCACTGGTGATAGTATTGGTACTCTGGCATTAGGTCATTTTGCCTCCACTCCAGCCGCAGAATTATTAGATTCCCAATGTAAAGTTAAGTATGAGCTGTTAGACTTACCTTACGGATTGCTAGCTACGGATCGGTTTATTGATGCTTTGCGCCAAATGG
>JBFYZC010000248.1:0-10519 GCA_041309705.1 Bacillota bacterium
CCTTACCGCTTGCGAATTGGGGTAGGCATGGGAAAGATTGAGGAGTTAGTAACAGGAAAGTCTTCCTGGGAGATGAATGGTGAAGCCTTTCATCAGGCACGACATGCTTTAGAGAGTTTGGGCAAGGTGAAAAAACCAGTGACGACGATGCTTTCGGGTTGTAGTCAGCTGGATCTTACTTTTAATACGATTCAAAGTTTAATTGATACAATTATGGCTGACTGGACACTGGATCAGTGGGAAGCAGTACAGACTTACGAAGCAGCGGGAACTTATGCTAAAGCTGCGGAAAAACTTGGTGTTTCCTGGCAGAACGTCCAGAAACACTGTCACGCAGCGAATTGGGAGGTAGTTCAAGCTACTGAGGCTAATACCAGGTTATTACTAGTACAGAAAGCTCATTTGTTTTACCACAACCAAAAAAGGTTGTGAAACGCAAACACAACCAAAAAAGGTTGTATAATTGCCACAACCAAAAAAGGTTGTAATTTAGAAATACAACTAAAAAAGGTTGTGTAAAAATGCCATAAAAGAAGGGGATGATGAAGATGACAGCGTTACTCTTAACATTACTCGCTCATAATCTCACAGATTTTTTATTACAGACGAAACAGATGATTCGTGCCAAAAATCGCATGCAGTTTGGGGCATTTTTAATCCATGCCTTAATCTTTTGGGTGTTGTTACTGATCTTGTTGCAAGGTTATCAATATCCACAAGTCTTCTGGTTTAGTACTATTTTAGCAGTAGCTCATTTATTGATTGATCTTGGTAAGTGTTTTTCGATGCGTTATGGGGGGAATTTCTTTGATCTGATTGCGTTTTTGATGGATCAATTCTTGCATCTGTTAGCAATCTGGTTTTGTTTGCAAAAGGTTCACTTACAGCCGAATCCGGCAGTAGCTTCATTTTATCAGATGTTGTTGACCCCTAGTTTTTCATTGACGATCAAACCAGTGACTTTACCAGTCTTGAATCAGTTTTTATTAGCTGCTAATATTTACATCATAGTCTGTGCCGGTGGAGCAATTTTGATCCGAAAGATTTTGGAGGTGGTTGCTCCGAAGGTCGAACGAGCTGAGCATGAGGTATTGGAGACCGAGAAGACAGGGAGTTTTATTGGAGTTTTGGAACGCTTTTTAATGCTTTTCTTGGTTACTAATAATGCGCTAGGTTCAGTCGCGTTTGTGCTTACTGCCAAGTCAGTGGCACGCTTTAGTGAGTTAAATGATCGACAGTTTGCTGAGTATTATTTGATTGGGACTCTGTTGAGCACAGGACTGGCAGTCTTGGGTGGTTTTTTCTTAAATTGGATGCTGCCATTATTATAAAGAGTACAGCGCATAAAGCTCCTTTTTCTTGTAAATACTGAAAGGTGTAAATCATTTAATAGGAGTGAAAAAAATGCGAGTTGAAGTTGATCAAGAGCTTTGTATTAGTTGTGGTCTGTGTGTCTCTGGGTGTCCAGAGGTTTTTGATTGGAATGATGATGAGAAAGCAGAAGCGGTCAAGGAGAAAGTTGATTCAGAGATGGAAGACTGTGTTCACGAAGCAGCTACTGGTTGTCCCACTGAAGCAATTAAGACCAATTAAAATTTTAAATTTTCGTGTTATAATTAAAGTTTAGTCTAGACAGGCTTCCTCTCCCATATATATTGTTTACGATGAAGATTTTTTATTTTATTTATACGATCTTTTTTGTAAAGATAAAATGAATTAAATCTTGAGGGAACAATATATTATTCTTTGGGAGGGGAATTAACATGTTTAATCAAGAAGAAAAATTATTGGTGGATCAGACTGAAAGTTTGGAAGTTCAATCCGAAAATAAAGTGGAAGCAGTAGCAACTGGATATTTTTCTGATAAATTTTTCAGGCGACTACTGAAACAGTTGGTAGTGGTTGTTGTTTGTATGATGATTTTAAGTATGATCACCCAGAGCCAGCATCCCTGGCTGAGATGGACACGAGCCAAAATTCATTCAGCGATTAATGCCTCTTCCAAAAACACCTTTGAAGTAGTCTATAACTGGGTTCCGGTAAAAAAAGTCTTGCAAAGTTGCAGCAATCTGGTGCGATTGAAGGAAGTTACTGAAGAAGCAGCTTCACCTGCTTATCGCGAACGCGGGGTGGAGTTATTTCGGAATGCAGTCTGGCCCGTTGAAGGAAGTGTGGTACGTGGCTATGGCTGGCAAAACAACCCCAATACTCATGTGCGTGAATTTTTTTCTGGAATCGAGATTGGCGGGAAGCCGGATGCTGAAGTCTTAGCTTTGGCGGGTGGTCAGGTGACGCGGATTAGTCATACCAATGAGGGTAGTTGGCAGGTAGTGATCGATCATGGTTTGGGCTGGGTCTCGACTTATCAAAATTTAAATCAAGTCAAGGTAAGTCTGGGACAGCAGGTAGTTGCCGGAATGGTCTTGGCTACTTTGAAAGGAAAACGACTTTTCCTGGAGATTCGTTATTACGAGCGTCCGATTGATCCGCTCGCGATGTTGGTTAGTTGATCATGTTGCGCGAAATAGCATTTAAGATCACTTTGCCAGCAGTGCTGCTAGGTGGAATAACCTTGTGGATTGCATGGCGAGGGGAAAGTTTATTTGGGTTACTAGTCTGCATAGCGCTTTTGACCGCTTTAGGAATTCACGAATTAGCCCATATTTTTATGACGAGAATTTTTGATTATCAAGTTGCCGAGCTGCGTTTTTCTCCTTTGGGAGGAAGTTTGAAGATTGATTCGTTAGTCAGTGTAACTCCGGAGATGGAGTGTCTGATTGCACTAGCTGGACCATTTGCCAATCTGCTGTTGGTAAGTGGAGTTTCTTATTTAAAGATACTTGGGATTGAAAATGGCTGGCTGCAACTGTGGTATGAATTGAATCTTTTAATTGGTTTAATTAATCTTCTGCCGGCATTGCCACTTGACGGCGGGAGAATTTTACAAGCGTTACTCAGTAGGGGTAAGGGTCTAGCAAGTGCTGGTGTGATTGTAAAAATAAGTAGTCTGCTGGTAGGAGTGTTGCTCTCTGGTTATGGTGGGTTTAAATTGTATCAGGGTGACGGGGGATTGTTATATCTTTTAACTGGGATTCTAATCTTGGTACAAATTGGGCAACAGCAGCTAATCACACTTGATCTGGCACGGCGTTTACTGCATCGTAAAAAAAAGCTTTTGGTTGAGCGAGGGTTATTGCGGATTCGTACGCTTTTGGTCACGCCGGAGACCAGATTGAGCTGGGCATTGAAACAGCTTGGTGGTCAGGAGTATCTGCTTTTTTATCTGCAGGTGGATGGAGTTTTATATACGATTAGCGAAGAACTGGTCTGGCAGACTTTATTAAGCAAAGGTTATCAAATGACTTTTGGAGAATTACATAATTGTTCGGATAAAAGTTTAAGTAAATTGAAGCATCAGATTGCGCAAGATTAAGCAAGGAAATAGATACTTTCTAAAAGGTTTAATTCATGTTACCTTTGCGAAAAATCTTTATTACGCTGGATATTTTCACTCGATATAATGAAAAACTTTTACCGGAAAATATATAGTTTAAGATATATCGACAACTAAAAATTGATTATTTCTTGCACAATAGCTGAAGATAAGATAGAATAGAACAAAAACAATGTGGTTAATTGTGGAGGAATTTTAGGTGACTACTTGGGAAAAGATTGACAGATTATTAGTGAAAGTGCAGAAACCCGGTCGTTATACGGGTGAAGAGTATAATGTATCTCGCAAAGCTTGGGAGAGTGCTGCTTTAAAAGTTGTTTTGGCATTTCCTGATTTATATGAGATCGGGCTTTCACATCTGGGTTTGAGAATTTTGTATGAATTGATCAATCAGCAGCCAGAGATGTTGGCAGAGCGGGCGTATGCTCCGTGGATTGATTTTCAGGAATTATTACGTCAAGAAGATTATCCACTTTATGCTTTAGAAAGTAAACGTGGTCTGAATCAGTTTGATCTGGTCGGGTTTTCACTGCAATATGAGTTGAGTTATACAACTGTCTTAATGATGCTGGATTTGGGGAAAATTCCGCTTTATGCAGATCAACGTGGTGAGAATGATCCATTGGTGATTGCTGGCGGTCCATGTGTCTTTAATCCAGAACCGTTAGCTGATTTTTTTGATTTCTTTTTAATTGGTGAGGCAGAAGAAGTTTTGATTCCGATTCTTACCAAAATTAAAGAATGGAAAGGCTCGGGACGTAGTCGTAGCAGTCTGTTATTAGAATTAGCCAAATTTGAGGGTGTTTATGTTCCAGCTCATTATGAGGTAGTTTATCAGACGGATGGAAAGATCGAGCAGATTAAGTCATTGACTGGGGAGACTGCAATTCGAGCGGTAGTACGTCAATTTGAGACAACACCTTTTCCCAAACAATGGCTGGTGCCATTTATGGAGATTGTCCATAATCGAATTGCTTACGAGATTCAACGGGGATGTTCGCGTGGGTGTCGTTTCTGTCAGGCGGGCATGATCTATCGACCGGCACGTGAGAAGAATCCAGAGCTAATTATGAAAGAATTAAAGAGTTTGATTGAGCAGACTGGCTATGAGGAGCTTTCGCTGGCATCACTCAGCAGTGCGGATTATAGTATGATCGAGCCGTTGTTAAGTCAGGCATGTGATTTTTTTACTCCGGAAAGAGTGAATGTTTCACTGCCATCTTTACGGATGGATGCGTTCTCGATTGCGTTGGCGGACAAGTTTCAGGGAAGTCGTAAAAGTAGTTTGACGTTTGCGCCAGAAGCAGGTACTGATCGACTAAGGCGGGTAATTAATAAGGGAGTAACGGAAACTGACATTTTAACTGCAGCGGAAGCGGCTTTTCGAGCGGGCTGGCAGAAAATAAAGCTATATTTTATGATTGGGCTGCCAACTGAGACCGAGACAGATTTAGAAGGAATTGTTCAATTAGCGCAGCAAATTTTAAAGCTGGGAAAAGAATATCATCCCCGTACGAATAACTTACGAATTACCGTCAGCGTCTCCACTTTTGTACCAAAAGCACATACACCCTTTCAATGGCGTCAGCAGATTTCTGCTGAAGAAACTAAAACCAAACAACGTTTTTTGCAAGAAAGGATTCGTGGGCGTCATCTGGAGTTAAACTGGCATGATCCACAGGTCAGTCAGTTGGAAGGTTGTTTTGCCCGTGGTGATCGACGCCTCGGAAAAGTGATTTATGAGGCATGGTGTCTGGGGGCACAGCTGGATAGTTGGGGAGATTTCTTTAATTATCAATTGTGGTTAGAAGCCTTTCGGAGAGTTGGAATTGAGCCTGATTTTTATACTCGAGCGCGTGCTAAGGATGAGATTTTACCATGGTCTCATCTGCATTCTGGAGTGAGTCCTACTTTTTTGGCAGCCGAAGATGAACGAGCTGAATTAGAAGTATTTACTAAGGATTGTCGGAATGATCTATGTACTAATTGTGGTGTCTGTCCGGAACTGAAGATTAGACCACAGATTGTAGGTGAAACTCATGCCACAATATAGATTGCATTTTATCAAAGAAGAACGACTCCGTTTTCTTTCACATCTTGAACTGGCAAGAACAATGGAACGGGCAATTCGTCGTGCCAAATTACCACTCGCATATTCTGAAGGATTTCATCCCCATCCCAAGCTTGATTTTGGACCTGCTTTGTCAGTTGGTATCAGTAGCGAAGCGGAGTTTTTTGATCTCTCCTTAACTAAAGCCTATCCGCCAGAACAGTTGAAACACGACCTCAATCATACCTTGCCAGCGGGGTTGCATATTATTCATCTTAAGGAGATTAAAGTACAGCATATTAAGTCTTTAAATGCGATTTTAAATCGAGCTGCATATCGAGTTGCCTTAAAAGTACAGCCGGAATTAATCAAGGAGATCAAAAATTTTTTTGCGGAACTTATGAAGCGTAGTGAGATTGTGCTGACGCGAACTGTGAAAGATAAAGAAAAAGTAGTCAACATTCGTCCGTGGCTGCATAATGTAACTATAGAGATGTCAAGTGCAAATACTTTGCAAATTGAATTAGTCGGAGAGATTGGCAGTGGTGGAAATCTGCGTCCGGATGAGATTATTAAGTTAATCCCGTTTGAGGTAAAGACTTTACATATTGTTCGTACCGGACTATGGCATGAAATAGATGGTTTAATGATTGAACCATTGGATTTTTGTGAGTAAGTATAACTTTACAGTGAAGATTTTTTATTGTATCGAGCGGAGATATCCGTACACGAAGAATTTTTTTGTGAAAATAAAATAAATCTCACAAATTTTAAGAGTAATGTATTAATGTTTGAGCCAATCCTGAAAATATCGGAGGGCATCAATGACCAAGGAGATTCTGATTAATGTTGGCATCACAGAGACGCGGGTAGCGATCTTGGAGGATGCGAAGCTGGCTGAATTTTCTGTTGAAAAACATGATGAACAGCGTCAGGCTGGAAATATATATCGTGGTCGGGTTGCAAATGTTCTGCCAGGAATGCAAGCTGCTTTTGTTGATATTGGCGAAGATAAAAACGCCTTTATCTTTATTGATGATGTGCTTCCCAAGGAGCTTGAGAATGAGCATCGCCAGCAAAAGGTCTCGATTAAAGATCTCCTGCACGAAGGTCAAGAATTAATTGTGCAGATGATCAAAGAGCCGATTGGTACTAAAGGTGCACGGGTAGTGACTCAGATTACTATTCCCGGGCGTTATTTAGTCTTGATTCCTGGAGTTGATTATATTGGAATTTCACGACGCATCATTAATGAAACTGAGCGTGAACGTTTAAAAACTACGATTACTGAGTTTAAATCGCCTGAGGTGGGTTTGATTGTGCGAACTTCTGCCGAGGAGATTGAAGCAACTGAGTTACAGACGGAGTATGAGTTTTTAATTAATGTCTGGAAGAAGATTCAAAAAAAGGCAAAGACTCAACCCTGTCCTTCTTTGCTTTATCGGGATCACGATCTGCTCTACCGCATCTTACGTGATTATTTGAGTAAAGATGTACATCGTATTCTGATTGATGAACCGGAAACCTACAGTAAAGCAATTGAACTGGTAAAGATTCTTGCTCCGAGTTTGAAGAATCGGATTGAACTTTATCATAGTGATCTGACTTTATTTCAATTATATAGTATTGAAAGTCAGTTAGAGAAGGCACTTAGGCGTAAAGTATGGCTGGATTGCGGGGCGTATCTTGTCTTTGATCAGGCAGAAGCTTTGTCAATAATTGATGTCAATACTGGAAAATTTACTGGTTCGACTAGTTTGGAGGAGACGGTTTTTCAGACTAATTTGATGGCAGCGAAGGAGATTGCTCATCAGATAAAATTACGTAATCTCGCAGGAATTATTGTAATTGATTTTATTGATATGGGTTCAGATGAAGAACGTGCCAAAATAATTGCTGAGCTGGAAATGGAGTTGAATCGGGATAAGATCAAATCAAATATTCTGGGTTTTACCAATTTGGGACTGTTAGAACTGACCAGAAAGAAAGTAAAACAGAGCTTGCGTGAGATGCTGCAGATCGAATGTGAATTTTGTGATGGTACTGGTTATCGCATCTCAATGGATAATCGTTTGCACCAAGCATTGCGTTCGATTCAACAGTTAGTCAAGAATGTTGATAGTGAGGCAGTCCTTCTGGGGGTTAATCCGCAAATTGCTTCGCTGTTAATTGGACCAGGTGGAATTAATCTGGAAAAACTGGAACGAACTCTAGGCAAGACGGTTTTTATTAAAGGGCAGGAACAACTCTCTACTGAACAGATTCGACTGCTAAGCTATGGTGCGAAAGCTGAGGTCGAGGAGAATGCTTTGCCGGTTCGTGAAGGTGAAGAATTAGAATTAATCGTAACAGAAGCACATATTGCTAATCCCGGTGATGGAATTGCTCGAATTGAGGGTTATGTGATTGATGTTGAAGGTGCGGCAAGCTGTATTGGTAAACGAGTAAAGACTCTGGTCACGAAAACTTTTAAAACTTATGCTAAGGCAAGAATTCTTAATTGACTTCTGCAGTCTCACATGTTATGATTATGTTTGTGGGTTTCTACCCCGTTTTGATCTTTTGGTGAAACGAAGGTCAAAAACCGCTCGGCTTTGGTTGATAAATCATCAAATTGATGTACCAAATCTGGCGAGTCTAATTATGGGGAGGTGTATTTAATGTACGCGATTATTGAGTGTGGTGGCAAGCAGTACCGGGTTCAAGAAGGTGATCTGGTGCGGGTTGAGAAATTAGCTGTAGAGGTAGGAAGTTCCGTAACGATTGATCGAGTTTTATTAGTCGGTGGCGAAACTACGAAGGTTGGAACTCCAGTGGTAGCTGGCGCCAGAGTAACCTGCCGGGTAATGAATCAGGATAAAGAGAAGAAAGTTTTGGTTTTTCATTACAAAGCTAAAAAGAATATTCGCAAGACTTATGGTCATCGTCAACCATTTACCAGTTTGTTGATTGAAAAGATCGAAGCTTAAGATGGTTGAGGTAAGTCTGAAATATGATGCTGCAGACTTAATAAATGGTTTTACCTTTAAAGGTCATGCAGGTTATGCAGAGCTTGGTTCGGATATTGTCTGTGCGGGAATTTCTGCACTGGCAAATACCACTGCTCTATCACTCGAACAATTACTGAAGCTCGAAATTGAGGGACAAGCTGATCCGGAGTCGGGGTATCTCGACTGTAACTGGATTAACCAACCAGATAAAGCAGCTGCGGCGAGCTTGCTGGTGCACTCAATGCTCTTGGGCTTGCAGGAGATTGCGAAGCAATATCCAAAATATTTAAAGGTTACTTGGAAGTGAGGTGTGAACAATGATCCAATTTGACCTGCAGTTTTTTGCACATAAAAAAGGTGTTGGTAGCTCGCGAAATGGTCGTGACAGTAACGCACAACGCTTGGGCGTAAAGCGATTCGGTGGACAATTAGTGAAAGCTGGCAATATTTTAGTTCGTCAACGGGGTACTAAATTCCATCCTGGCAATAACGTTGGGATTGGCAAAGATGATACCTTGTTTGCTAAGATTACTGGTTATGTAGTCTTTGAGCGAGTTGGCAAAGCTGATAAACAAGTAAGCGTCTACGCCGAACAAGTCAGTAATGCATAGTTTTTCAAACCCAGCTTTGGCTGGGTTTTTTGTTTGTGAATATTCTCGAAAGATCTATATATTTTCCGATAAAGTATATACATGGGAAGAGTGTTCTTTTTTGACAGCATAGAGACCCTTCTTTTTGCGCAAGATCTAGACATCACGCAAAGAGGGAGGTCTTTTTTTATGCCCAGAAAATTAATTGGGTTTTTACTCTTAGGAATGATTGGTTTCACTTCGCAAACATTCTTAGCGAGCACTGCAGTAGCAGTTACCACGGGTTTAAATCCTGATTTGAAGATTCAGTCTCAAGCAGCAGTTTTGATGGAACCAATTAGTGGTGAGATTTTGTATCAGAAGAATTCAGATCAGGTACTTCCACCAGCAAGTGTGACCAAATTAATGGTGATGTTGTTGACTTTGGAAGCTTTGGAGAAAGGTCAGTTGAAGCTGACGGAGGTGATTGGTGCGTCACCAGAGGCTTGCAAGATGGGTGGGTCACAGATCTGGATTGAGCCAGGTGAAGAGTTTACGGTAGCAGAACTTTTAAAAGCAGTCTCGATTGTTTCGGCAAATGATGCTTCATATGTGCTTGCGGAACATTTGGCGGGTTCGGAAGAGAATTTTATTGCCATGATGAATAAACGTGCTAAAGAACTAGGGCTGAAGAACACTACATATGTGAATACGACTGGTTTAGAGCCAGATGGTGGTGGCAGTGGCAATATGACTTCGGCAGCAGATATGGCAAAATTAGCGCGCGAAGTAGTTCGGCATCCACAGATTTTTAAATGGACCGGAATTTGGATTGACAGTCTCCGTGGCGGAAAATCTTTTTTACGAAATACTAATAATCTGGTACGGTTTTATAAGGGTTGCGATGGCTTAAAGACTGGATTTACTGGTCCAGCTGGTTTTTGTTTGGTAGCCACTGCACAACGTCAGGGAGTGCGATTGATTGCGGTTGCCATGAAAGCACCGGACTCTAAAGTGCGTGCACAGGATATTACTAAACTTTTTAATTATGGATTTTCGAAATTTAAATCATATCATATTTATAAAAAAGGCGAGCAGCTAGGGGTGGCTAAAGTATTTCGTGGGGTAAGTCGTGAAGTGGTGGCAGTAATTCCTGAAGAATTAACGGCAGTGCTCCCGATTGAACAGCAAGGACCGATCGTTAAGACGGTGAAGATTGATCCGCAGGTAAATGCACCAATTAAAAGTGGTCAGAAGATCGGCGAAGTAATATTATCAGCTGGTGGTAAGGAATGTGGACGAATGAAACTGGTTGCCGCTGCAGATGTACCACGTGCTTCGGTCTGGCAGATTTGGATGCAGTTCTTTCAGGGGATAGTTAAAGAGATGGTGAATTAGGCAACGAGGTATATATTTTCCGAAAGATCTTTATTGGAAAATATAGAGGTGGCATTCC
>JBFYZC010000249.1:0-9104 GCA_041309705.1 Bacillota bacterium
ATCTCAAGGCAAGTGAAATTGATTTAGAAATTAATTTGGCAATCTATCAGTCGCTTTATCGAATTAAAAGAGAATATCGACAAGTTTTGGAAGCGAAGTATTTTCAAGGTTATTCAATTCGCGAGATTGCAATGGTGATGAAACGCAGTGAGAAATCAGTAGAAGCAATTTTAGTTCGTGCTCGTCGTGCTTTTGAAAAAGAATACCGGAAAATGACAGTAGAAATGGAGGGTTAGTTTTGCATGGAGGAAAAAAAATTCTTACAATTGCTTGAAGAAACTAAACAAATTCGCAAGGAGGCAGATGAGATAACTGATCTTTGGCAGGATCGACTAGTATCTCAGATGGTTAAAGTTGCAGCACAAGAAACCGATCGTCTCGAACATCACTTAATGGAGATGCCTCTTTCGGTAATTATTTATCAATGGATTATTGTGAGATTAAAGACACGTCCCTGGAGAATTTTGGTTCCGACTTCGATAGCATTAACTTTATTACTGCAAAGTATTTTTTCAAAGGTTAATCTATTGCAAATCATGGTTCATTAGAGATGGAGGTGAATAGTATGATTTGTTGGTTTAAAAATTTTTGGCAGCTGATTGCTCATCCATATGCATTTTTTGAGGCAAGAATTGCCAAAGGAAATTTCTATCCAGCATTGATAGCTTTTATATCAGCTCTACTCTTCAATGATTTGGGCTGGATTGTTTTTAATGGTGGGGCATATAACTTTTCGATCCTAGATATTTTATGGCCATTGTTTACATATCCAATCGCAGTTATGCTTATTTATGCAGTCTGTCATCTAATAGTAAAAGAAAATCGTTGTCGTTCGTTCTTTGCGGTGTGGGGTTTTAGTTATTTACCAACCTTGTTATTCTTTTTTAGTAATATTTTAATACATACACTAAATCACTCTCCGTGGTGGAAAGGGTTCCTTGGCCAACCAGTAGTAGGATTGATTTTTTGGACTTTTACTCTATTAATGTTGCTATGGAAAGTTTTATTTCTTGCTACAACTCTGCGCTTGGCAGGTAATTTGAATTTATTGCAAATTGTAATTGCCTTCGTAATTTTAATTATCTTGATCGCTGGATATTGGATGTTGACTTTGACTTTGGGTTTGGGAAAGATTCCGTTTATTTAGAAAGTCATAGAAGGAGCTGTTGCATTTTGCAACAGCTCCTTTGTATAATAATAAATAATTTTTTAGGTCAATTGATTATTTTTTTAACCTTGTTCCATCATAAGGACAGAATTGATATGTGCCATTTAAGCTTTTGCCACATTTGGAACATTTAATTGGTTTGGCAAGTGCAGCAACTGGGAGTTTCCACTGAAAAGTTTCATTGGCAAGCGTAATTTTAAAACTATCTTCCCTTTGAGTATTGATGATTCTTTTATCATTGTCATTCTTGGCCGCAAAGAAGACTGGAATAGTTCCCTTTTTACCCATTCTTCTTGAGAAGGCAGATTTCAGACGGTTTGCAATAGATAAAGCACTTGAGTTTACTTGATTTTTATTAAGCGCACTATAAGTAACACCTTTACGATCAACCAATTTGATCTGCGCTAGAATATCTTTTTCTTTAAGAGGTTTAAAACGTGAACCATTTTTGACGCTGCATGACACCATAAAGATTAGATAAGGTTCAAAAGCAGTCTTCATTAGTTCAGAATTAGCTGAAGATAAGCCGTTCTTTTCAGAATAGATCTCTGCCCAGAATTCCTGAGGAATCCAAAAAATACCACTATTGACGTTGTCATTTTCCACTGTTTTTAAGGTTTCATTGAAAAGTCCATCAAAATCAAATTCATCAGGTTCTTCTGCCATACTTATGAAAGAAATGCATGAGAAACAGAGTAAAGCTAGCATGATAAAAATAAATTTTTTCTTGGTAGGAAAACAAATTTTCAAATTGATACCCCCTGTTTTTAGTTTTAAATGAGTAAAGATAATAGAGTAATGGTGACAGACTAAAGCTAATTAAAGCTTTTGTATTGTTTAGTTATATTGCTTTAATTATATGTAATATAGTAATTATCCTTCTTTTTTTATATTTTAATTTTTATGTTGTCCTTGACTTATCAAACTAAAAACAGTTGCGGTGACGACTGTTTTAGATTACAATGGAATCAGTCTAAAATTTGATCAAATTATTTTGTTTAGGAGTGAGCAGGTTGATCTCAGCAAACCAAGTTCGAGAAGAGTTTTTAGAGTTTTTTCGTGAAAAAGGACATACTATTTTGCCTAGTGCATCACTACTCCCACATAATGATCCTACTTTGATTTTTACTAATGCCGGGATGAACCAGTTTAAAGATGTTTTTTTGGGAACGGGTACTCGTGAGTATTGTCGTGCTGCTGATGCTCAGAAGTGTATTCGGGTGAGTGGAAAACATAATGATCTTGAGGAAGTAGGACGTGATACCTATCATCATACTTTCTTTGAGATGCTGGGAAACTGGTCATTTGGGGATTATTATAAAAAAGAGGCAATCATCTGGGCGTGGGAGTTGTTAACTGAAAAATGGCAGCTGCCTAAGGAAAAATTGTACGCGACTGTTTATCAGAGTGATGATGAAGCAGAGGATTTATGGACAAGCTGCACGGATATTGCGCCAGAGCATATTATGCGTTTTGGTGAGAAGGATAATTTCTGGGAGATGGGCGAGACGGGTCCTTGTGGTCCTTGCTCGGAGATTCACATTGATCTGGGAGCAGAGCGTTGTGACAAAAGCCATATTCCAGGACATGTCTGTGCTGTAAATGCAGGATGCGCCAGATACATTGAACTTTGGAATCTGGTGTTTATTCAGTATAATCGCCAAACAGACGGAAGTCTAGTAGAGCTACCCAGTAAACATGTGGACACTGGAATGGGTTTTGAGCGAATTGTCTCGGTGTTGCAAAAAGAGTGTTCCAACTATGATATTGATCTCTTTCGTTCGATTATTCAAGCAATCGAAAGAGTGACCCAGGCAAGTTATGCTAAAGTTGAAAATCAAGTGCCCATGCGGGTGATTGCCGATCATATTCGTTCTTTGACTTTTGCCATTGCAGATGGGGCTTTGCCATCTAATGAAGGACGCGGGTATGTTTTACGAAGAATTCTGCGTCGTGCCGCACGTTTTGGACGTACTTTGGGAATGACCGAGCCATTTTTATATCGTTTGGTTGCTTCTTTAAAAGAAGTAATGGGTGAGGCATATCCAGAATTAAAAGAGAAACAAGTTCACTGTGAGAAGGTAATTTGTGCTGAAGAAGAAGGATTCAATCGTACTTTGGATAAGGGGATTGAGCTCTTTGAAGAGATTGCAGCGAATTTGAAAAAGACTGGCATAAAAGTTATTGCCGGCAAAGAGGCTTTCAAACTTTATGATACCTATGGATTTCCTCTGGATTTGACGGAATTGATGGCGGAAGAACATGGCTTAACAGTTGATGTAGCTGGTTTTACTGCCGAGATGGAAGAACAGCGTCAAAGAGGTCAAGCAAGTGGAAGATTTGTGATGAACGCCGAACAAGCACAATGGGAAGTGCTTCAGGAAGGCACTAGTTCGAAATTTTTAGGCTATGCACAGATTAAAAGTGAAGCTAAATTGCTGCGGATTAGCGTTAATCCTGATTATGATTATTTGGTCTTTGATCAGACTCCGTTTTATGGTGAATCAGGTGGTCAAGTAGGCGATACCGGAGTAATTATTGCGGATGGACGTGAGTACCAGGTAATAGATACCAAACGTCAACAGGACTTAATTGTACATCAAGTGGCGAAGCATGGCGAGTTTCCTAAAAATTTGGCGAGCTATACTTTGGTGGTCGATCAACAACGACGCCAAGCAATTGCTAGCAACCATTCAGCCACCCATCTGCTCCAAGCAGCGTTGCGTCAAATTTTAGGAGCGCATCTGCATCAGGCAGGTTCATTAGTTACTCCGGAACGGTTGCGTTTTGATTTTACTCATTTTGAAAAGATTAGTGAGACTCAGCTAAGCCAGATTGAAGACCTGGTAAATGAAGTGATTGCTCAAGGGTTATCAGTGCAGACAGTGGAAACAAGTTATCAGGAAGCAGTAGATCAGGGAGCTACCGCACTTTTTGGCGAGAAATATACTGCTAATGTTAGAATGGTACGGATGAGTGATTTCAGCTGTGAATTATGCGGTGGGACACATGTTAAGAATACTGCTGAGCTTCGAGTCTTTCGAATTATCTCAGAAAGCAGCGTTGCTACCGGATTGCGACGGATTGAAGCAATTACCGGAGTTGAAGCAATTAAAGCATATCAAGGGGAACGAGATCTATTAAATGAATTAGTCAAGCTCTTTAAGACTGATCAAACGCAATTGCTTGGGAAAGCAAGCGTTCTTCTGGAAGAATATCAAAAGTTACAAAAAGAGCTGGCGAAAAACTCACAAGATCAAGCAATGCAAGAATTAAAGCAGGTTTTTAGTGCGATAAAAGAAGTTAATGGCGTAAAATATCTGGTGGCACGAGTTGATGGTTTTACCATGGAACTATTGCGTGAAGCAATCGACAAAGCACGCGATCTGATGGGAAGTGGTGTTGCTTTGTTAGGATCGGTTAATGAAGAAAAAGTCAACTTTGTGGCTGGTGTGACCAAAGATTTAACTAAAAAAGTTCAAGCTGGAAATCTGGTAAAAACAGTTGCAGCAATAACTGGTGGTAGTGGTGGAGGACGACCCGAGATGGCACAGGCGGGCGGCAAAGAAGCGGCAAAAATTGATGCAGCATTACAAGCAGGAGAAAAATTAATCTGTCAGTTATTAGGTTGAAATTAATAATACTTAAGAGACGGTCACTTGAGGGTTGACGGTCTCTTTTCTTATCCTTAATCTGTTCTTAATCTAAAATTGTATTTACTCTTAATCTTATGGTGTTAAATTAAGATCATAAAAGAAATTTGAAAAAATTTTAGGAGGCAAGAACGAAATGAAAAAGTATTTACTACTTTTAGTTGCAGGAGCATTAATTTTTACCGCAGTATCAGGATTAGCAGCCAAGAAAGCTGCAACAATTAATATTGTAGGTTCAACCTCAGTACAACCATTAGCGGAAGAGTTGGCACAGGCTTATATGAAAAAGAATAAAAATGTTAAAATTTTTGTGCAAGGTGGCGGTTCTGGAGCGGGAATTAAAGCAGCCATGAATGGAACGGCAGATATTGGCATGAGCTCGCGTGAGTTAAAGTCAGAAGAAAAAGATTTAAAAGAAACTGAGATTGCGATTGATGGAATTGCGGTAGTGGTAAATAAGGCTAATTCATTAACCAATGTTACTTTTGAACAGTTACAGAAGATCTATAGTGGTGAGATTGATGAATGGAGTCAATTAACGAATGAGAAACAGAAGTTGATTGTGGTGAATCGTGAAGCTGGTTCTGGTACTCGAGGAGCATTTGAAGAGATTGTTTTAGCGCCAGCAAAACTAAGTAATACCAGCAAATGTCTGGTGCAGGCTTCAACTGGAGCAGCACAACAGACCGTAGCAGTAACCAAGGAAGCAATTGGCTATATCTCATTAGGTGCTTATGATGCTAAAAGTGTTAAAGCAGTATCTTTAGATGGCGTCGCTTGTACTGAAGCAAATATTAAGGCTAAAAAATATAAATTAATGCGACCATTTTTGATGTTGACTAAAACTGCTCCACAAGGTGCAACGAAAAGTTTTCTCAACTGGATCTTGAGTAAAGAAGGTCAAAAAATAGTCGCTAAAGAATTCGTTAGCGTAAAATAGATCTCGTCATAGTAAAAAAACAAAGATGTACCCTTATCTTTGAAGCTAACTGCAAGCAGTTAGCTTTATTTTTTAACTTCATTTTCTTAAGTATTTAATCTAAATTACCTTGAGTCTTAATCTTTGAGTGGTATATTATAATTGTAAAACAACCAGGGACGTCACTGGTAGCCCTGAAGAAGCTAAAGGGGCATTGTTTTTTGAAAGTTAAATGGATTAGAAACTGCGTTGCTATACTCCAAAAGTAACTTTGAATTCACAGTAACAGTTACTTTGAGAAGGTGAGTTATAGTTACGTAGTAAGGTTGGTTGAGAGTTGTGTTTGGCTGGTTTTAACAATATTATATTAATTCTTTATTTTAATAATTAATAATTAGTTTTACATTTGTATATTATAGTATTAATTAGCTTTTGTTACTTCATGAAAGCTAATTTTTTTATTTTTAAAATTATAACTTAATAATTAATAGGATAATGAATTGCACTTGTCGAATTATTAATAAAAATTACAAGGAGGATTAGTTTTGAAACGTTGTAGAATTTATATGCTGTTTGGCTTGATTTTATTATTGCTAATGAATATATTTCATGTTCAGGCAAATCAGATTAATGATGGAAAGTATTTGTCAGGAGAATACTGGAAAAAACAGGGTTTGAATGAGATTATACCTTTTTGGGTAAAAACGGTTGATTATAAAAATGGAGGTTATTTTAGTGATGTTTTAAATGATGGTAAACCAACAGATAATCCCAAAAAATATCCCAGAATGGTTTCGCGCATGGTGTATGCATTTTGCACTGCATATCTTTTAAGTGGTAAAGAAAAATATCTTAAGTTAGCAACACATGGAATGAATTATCTTAAAAAGTATGGCTGGGATCATCAGTACGGTGGTTGGGTGATGGAATTGGGAGCGGATCATCAAGTATCAGTGCAAGAAAAAGAGATGTTTGATGAGGCATATGGTAATCTGGGACCAATTTTTTATTACTATTTGACCCATGATGAGCAGGCTTTGAAATTGGTAACACAAACACATTATTTAATTAAAACCAAGGCTTGGGATTTTGATTACCAAGGCTATTATGCAACGGTTAATCGTGATTGGAGTCTGTTGACTACCGAAAAATCTTTCGACTCACAGATTGATCTGGCAACAGGTTATCTCTGCTATTACTATTTAGTAACTAAAGACCCGATGTTACTGAAAGATCTGAAACAAATTGGTGATTTAACAATCGAAAATCTTTATAACGCCAAAAGTGGCTATTTACATGAGCGATATACTCGAAAATGGGATTATATTGGGAGTTATCTCGGGAATAAAGATCAAATAGATTTGGGACATAATATGAAAGCTGCCTGGTTTTTATTGCGTTTATATCAGTTAACGCAGGAGCAGAAATATTATCAATATGCAAAAAAGATTTATCAGAAAATGATTACAACTGCCTGGGATAAAGAGTATTATGGCTGGTATTTTACAAAAAATGCTTATTTTCCGGCTTGGACAACTCGAGATACTATTAAATGTTGGTGGACACAGTGTGAAGGGAATTTTATGTTGTTAAATCTTTATCAAGTAAACACTAATAATAAATATCTAGATTATTTCAAGCAGAGTAGTCAATTTTGGGAACGTTATTTTATTGATCATCGCTACGGAGAGGTCTTTGCTAACACTTATCGGAATGGAAAACCTAAGAATGAGTTGAAAGGGCAGGCTTATAAATCCGGATATCATACGATGGAAAATGCTTTGATGAACTATCTTTATCTTAATTTGTATGTTAATCATGGAGAAGCGGAGTTGTACTTTAAATTAAAAGCAACTCGAGCTGGGAGTAAACATTATGTGAAAATTGTTGAAGGAAAAAAGATTATTATTAAAAAGGTAGAATTAAACGGAAAGTCGTGGAAGGATTTTGATGCCCGAAAAGGTTCGATTACATTACCACAAGGAGTAAGTAAAGTCAAAGTTGTTTTGGGTGTTATTGATAAGTAAAAATAGTCTTTTTAGTTTTGAATTTTAATAAAATGCATAAAAATTATAGCAAAAAGGAGAAATCCAGTTAAGTAAAAGAGAAATCTTTTCATAAAGCACCTCAAAAAAATATTATTGGTATAATATTCCATATAAAAAATGGATTTCCTGCTAAAATTTGTAACTTAAATTTTACGTGGTTTAAATTTGTTTTCTTTGACTTTACATAAATAATATGGTAAAATTATATATATATTACAGATATGTAATTTGGAGGAAGAGAATTGAAACGCAAAGAAATGAGTTACTCGGTTGCAATTTTTGTTTTTTTGATTTTTTCGATTATATTTAAATTATGGTAAAAAACAGACCACCTAAAAATTTAGGTGGTTTTTGCTTTCGTGGATACTTTGATTGAGGTAGTGATAACAACACCAAAATAAAACCCCCACTTTAGAAGTGAGGGTTTCTGAGGAGAATAAGGAGAATAAGGTTATTTTAAAGGTAGTGCTCGTAAGCTAAAGTAATAGTTTTTGCTTCATCCTCTTCGGTAGGAATGGTGAACTTTAAGACTGCTTTGTCAGTCTCGGTAATCATGTATTTAGCTTTGAGGGTGAGATTCATACCTTCAGCAAGTGGTTGATTAGTAGGAGGACCATCGCCATACACACTGTATTCGATATTATCAACCTGCAGCCCGAAGCCAAATTGTTGAATCATGTACATGCCACTAGCAGCGTAGTAAAGATCTTTGTTATATCCCAGTTTGCCATCGACTACTAAGGCAGTTAAAGGCATCCAGGTACCACCAGCAGAGATGTCAAGATTATCAGCTGTGTCGAAATAGATATCAGCTCCGGCAACAATCTCTGGAGAGAATTTCAAGCGACCACTGACATTAAGTTGGAAAGATTTATATTCATTTAAAGGAATAACGGCGCTACCACTGACTTTGCCATTATCAAAGAAATAGAGCGCATCCAGATCAATATCTTGCAGTTGGACTTTGTTTTCATCGCCTTCTTTGTGACTGGCAATGTCCAAGCTACCAGCGACATAACCGGCATCGAAGCTGTAACGGTAACCAGGCCAGAGTTGCCATATTACCTCTGCCTCATCGACACCTTCATCTTTGGTGTAATCCAGCATTGCGCCAGCGAAGAAGCCATTTTTAAATAGATAGCTGCCTTTTGCTTGGAACTCTTTGCTAGTATCTTTGGTGTTGGCGAATTCTGCGCCTACGAAGGTGTGGTCATTTTGATAGAGCTCTGCGCCAACTAGCGTAGTATCATCTTTGGATTCGACGTAGCCATCAATGTAGTGAGGATGAGCGGTGCCGGTGTACCAGCCTTCGGTGG
>JBFYZC010000250.1:0-8937 GCA_041309705.1 Bacillota bacterium
TAAAGTTTAGTATTGACCGGCAATTGCCACCACAACGCACTGATGATATGCCTTATGCTTCATTTACTTTTGAACCGGTGAAAGAAGTGAAGGTGATTGATGATTATACAGTGCAGATTAATTTGAGTAAGCCATATGCACCATTTCTAGCAAATCTCGCCATGAGTTTGGCAGCGCCAATTGTTAGTCCGACCGCGGTGAAGAAATATGGAGCTGACTTTATGCAGCATCCAGTAGGGACAGGTGCTTTTAAATTTCAACGCTGGGATAAAGAGCAACAGATTGTATTGGTAAAGAATTCTAATTATTGGGGTGTTCAAGCCAAAGTGGAGAAGGTAGTTTTTAAAACTACTAAAGAGAATGCAGTACGAGCGAGTGAATTGATGACCGGAGCGGTAGATATTATTGATGGAGTTGACCCGAATGATGTGAAGAAATTAGAAAGTAGAGGAATGAAACTGATAAAAAATCCGGGGATGAACATTAATTATATGGGTTTTATGTGTCATAAAAAACCTTTTAATGATCCCAAAGTACGACAGGCAATCTCCATGGCGATCAATCGAGCTGATTTGGTAAAGTATCTCTATCAAGGTTATGCCAAAGTTGCCAATGGTCCATTGCCGAATTTTATTCCAGGTTATGCACCAAATTTAAAACCTTTGGGCTACAATCCAGCCGAAGCTAAGAAGCTTTTAGCTGAAGCTGGGTATCAGAATTTTAGTTTTAATCTGATTACCTACTCAAATGCGCGTCCGTATAATCCGGTCACCGGAGTAAAATTAGCCGAAGCAGTACAGGCAGAGTTGTTGAAAATTGGCGTGAAGACCAAAATTAAAGTTTATCCCTGGAAAGAGTATAAAGATGTTTTAATGAAAGGTGAGGAAGGCGAGGCTTTCTTCTATGGTTGGATCGGAGATAATGGCGATCCGGATAACTTTTTATCTTTATTAGATACGAGTCAGATTACTTCCAGCTTGAATTCAGCGAAGTACTCAAATCCCAAAGTAGATGAACTACTCAAGCAGGGTACACTGGTACAGGATCTGAAAGCTAGGACAAAAATTTATCAAGAGGCACAGAAGATTTTACTTACAGATGCTCCTTGGGTTTTTATTAGTCATGGAGTAGATCTGGCGGCATATCGATCAAATGTTAAAGGTTTCGCTTTACATCCAACTGGTGCACCATGGCTAAATCTGGTTAGTAAATAGATTCTTTTCAAGGATGCGTGGTATATACTTTCCAATAAAGATCTTTTATTTTAGCGAGTGAAAAGATCAATATACTTTACAATAAAGATCTCTTATTTTATCGAGTGAAAATATCCAAAGCACTAAGGATTTTTTACGAAGATAAAATGAATTAGATCTTTTGGAAAGTATAGCGAGCACTAAGGATTTTTTACGAAGATAAAATGAATTAGATCTTTTGGAAAGTATATTGCGCATCCTTTTTAATCCTAAGGTAGGAGAGTTTGTAATGTTAAAATATATTATCAAACGTTTACTGATGCTCATTCCGGTGCTGTTGGGAGTGAGTTTGATTGTTTTTTTAATCATGCATCTTTTTACAGGTGATCCAGCTGCGTTAATGCTCGGGCAACATGCTACCGAAGCACAGGTGACCGCCTTGCGTGAGAGTCTCGGTTTGAATGAGCCACTCTATTTACAATTTGGGAAGTTTCTCTGGCAGTTGCTCCATGGAGACTTGGGACGTTCCTTGATGAGTCGCCGTCCGGTATTGGATGATCTATTGGCTTGTTTTCCTGCCACTATTGAGCTGGCTTTCTTTAGTCTTTTAATCGCAACAGTGTTGGGGGTAACAGTGGGAGTAATTGCGGCAGTAAAGCGGTACTCGTTTTTTGATTACCTGAGTATGATTGGAGCATTGCTGGGAGTCTCGATGCCGATCTTTTGGTTAGGCTTAATTTTAATTATTGTTTTTGCGGTTAATCTGCAATGGCTACCAGTAGCGGGACGAATTGAGATTGGACTCGAACCGGCAAGAATTACTGGACTTTATCTGATGGATAGTCTACTAACTGGGAACTGGGAGGCATTTTTTAGTGCAGTGCGACATTTAATCTTGCCGGGAACTGCTTTAGCAGCATATTCGATGGCGATTATTGCCCGAATGACTCGTTCCACAGTGCTTGAGGTGCTAAAAGAAGATTACATTCGTACTGCACATGCGAAAGGATTGGCTAAGTTGCGCGTGATTTATCATCATGCGCTGAAGAATGCATTAATTCCAGTGGTGACCGTGATTGGTTTGCAATTGGGTTTTCTCTTGGGAGGGGCAGTGCTTACCGAAACTGTCTTTTCCTGGCCAGGCTTGGGTAGTCTAACGGTGAATGCCATTTTAGCCTCAGACTATCCAGTAGTACAGGGAAGCGTGCTTTTGGTAGCGGTAGTCTTTGTAGTAGTAAATCTTTTGGTAGATTTACTTTATGCTTATCTGGATCCGCGGATTCATTATCAATGAGAAAATAGAAGAATATAAAATAAAATAAAAGAATATAGAAGAACAAGGAAGAAGATGAGAGAAGATGTCAGTTGAGATAAGCCCACAACTGCTAAGAAGGAATAAGACTTCTTTGTGGTGGGAATTTTGGGATGATTTTAAGCGTAATCGAATTGCTTTATTGGGTTTAATTATTTTAGGATTACTCTTAATAGTAGCAATTGCAGCGCCATGGTTAACGCCTTATGATTATCAGGCAAGCAATATGCCTCAAAGTTTAAAACCACCGAGCGCAGAGCATTGGTTAGGAACTGATGAATTGGGGCGAGATATTTTGAGCCGGATCATTTATGGAACCAGGATCTCCCTCAGAGTTGGTCTGGAGGCAGTGGCACTCTCGCTACTATTGGGGATTTTATTGGGGGCTTGCGCGGGCTATTATGGAGGAATTACAGATAGTTTGATTATGCGACTGATGGATATGATGCTGGCTTTTCCACCTTTATTACTAGCAATTGCTTTTATGGCAGCACTGGGACGTGGCATTGAGAATGCAATTATCGCGATTGGAATTGTGGCAATTCCTGAATATGCTCGAATTGTAAGAGGTTCGGTTTTGTCAGTGAAAGAAAATGATTATATACAGGCAGCACGGGCGGTTGGAAATCATGATTTTCAGGTGATCTGGTATCATGTCCTACCAAATGTAATGGCGCCCTTGATTGTCCGTGCGACCTTGGGAATCTCGGCGGCGATTCTTGAAGCTGCTGCATTGGGATTTTTGGGACTGGGAGTACAGCCACCAGAAGCAGAATGGGGCGCAATGCTTGGTAGTGGACGAGCAGCAATCTTTTCTGCCCCTCATATTATTACTTTTCCAGGAATTGCGATTACCATCACTGTTTTGGCGTTTAATCTTTTAGGTGACGGTTTGCGTGATGCCCTTGATCCACGTATGAAACAATGATTATTATATAATAGGAGTAAACAGATGGCGGAATTACTAAAAATAAATGGTCTGGAGACGCATTTTCAAAATAAGAGTTCAGTAGTACGCGCAGTTGATCAAGTTAGTTTTGCGATGCAAACGAAAGAAACGGTGGCACTGGTGGGCGAGTCGGGTAGTGGTAAGTCTGTGACCTCGCTTTCGTTGATGCGCTTGATTCCCCAACCTCCTGGGAGAATTGTTGCTGGCGAGATAAAATTTCGTGAGCAAGAGCTGTTGCAGCTTTCGGAGAAAGAGATGCAAGTAATTCGTGGCAATCAGATCTCGATGATCTTTCAAGAACCGATGACTTCCTTGAATCCAGTGCATCGGGTAGGGGAGCAGATTGCAGAAGTCTTAATGTTGCATCAGGGACTTTCCAAAAAAGATGCTCTAGCGCGAACTGTAGAATTATTAAAGTTAACCGGAATTCCTGCGCCTCACAAACGGCTACGTGATTATCCGCATCAATTATCAGGAGGAATGCGGCAACGCATCATGATCGCAATGGCACTTGCCTGTCGCCCGGAACTATTGGTTGCTGATGAGCCAACTACCGCACTGGATGTAACGATTCAGGCACAGATATTAGATTTGATGCAGCAGATGCGTGAGGAATTTGGAATGGCAATCCTCTTGATCACCCATGATCTTGCGGTAGTTGCGGAGATGGCAGATCGTGTTTTGGTGATGTATGCGGGGCGTTTGGTGGAGGAAGCACCAGTTTTAGAACTTTTTGATCAACCATTACACCCATACACTAATGGACTATTACGTTCGATTCCACGTCTTCATGGGGATAAAAAGCGTCTTTATGCCATTGAAGGAACTGTACCGGATTTATCTGAATTACCTCTAGGTTGTCCCTTTCATCCACGTTGTCCCGAGGCAGCTAAGCGCTGTCGGTTGGAACGTCCTGCCCTGAAAGACCTAGGGACAGGGCGCAAAATCGCTTGCTGGCAACGGTCTGGTGAGGAGGTGGTTTGAATGACTGAATTAGTAAAAGTAAAGCAGCTAAAGAAGTATTTTACCGCTCGAAAATCTTTCCTTGGCAAAGAACTGGCGGTAGTTAAAGCAGTTGATCAAGTTAGTTTTACAATTAATGAAGGCGAGACTTTAGGGTTGGTAGGAGAGAGTGGATGTGGGAAGAGCACGATTGGTAGGGTATTGTTGCAATTGCTACGTCCAACTGCAGGAGAAGTTTTTTTTGCTGGAAGAGATCTGGGTGAACTTTCTCAAACCGAGCTTCGTAAGCTCCGACGTGAAATGCAGATTATCTTTCAAGATCCATACAGTTCGTTGAATCCACGGATGAAGGTCGGGGAGATCGTTGCAGAACCATTGCTCCGTCATGGATTTGCCAAACGTAAGCAGGCAAAAATTCAGGTAGCAGAGTTGTTAGAGCGAGTTGGTCTAGATGTAGCTTATGCGGAGCGTTATCCACATCAATTCAGTGGTGGACAGCGGCAACGGATTGGAATTGCCCGAGCCTTGGCGACTCGTCCCCGTTTAATTGTCTGTGATGAACCTGTTTCGGCGCTGGATGTTTCAATTCAGTCTCAGATTTTAAATCTTTTGAAAGATTTGCAAGTTGAATTTAAGCTGACCTATCTCTTTATTGCACATGGCTTAAATGTGGTACAGCATGTGAGTGATCGTGTGGGTGTAATGTATCTGGGAAAATTGGTTGAATTGGCAAATAGTGAAGATTTATATTGTAAACCTTTGCATCCATACACTCAAGCATTACTTTCTGCCATTCCTGAGCCAGACCCGCGTGTTAAAAAAGAACGAATTATTTTGACGGGAGATTTACCTAGCCCATTGAATCCGCCTTTAGGGTGTCGGTTTCATACCCGCTGTCGGATGGCAAAGGAGATCTGTCACAGCAAAGAACCAGAATTTCGGGAACAGTCTCCCAAACATTGGGTCGCATGTCATTTGTGATTAAAATACTTATTAAATTGGATTTGTTTGGCAAGACTTTTGTTTACAAAAAAGACTTCCCTTGCTATAATTAATTCAATCCGTTGTTTCATTAAGAATACTGATGTTTTGTATGAATAATTTAGCCAACGGAGATATCTAAAATGAACTAAATATTCAGATTATTCTTTGCATCCCAAAAGCCGGATGCAAAATAAGAGTAAAGGAAACTTGTTCATTTTATCAAGTAAGGAAATATATTGAACTTTTTTGGTTCAATATATATAGTAGGATGGTAGGAGGACTTTTTAATGATTATTGTGATGAATTCAGCAGCTAGTGCAGCGCAGATTGCGCACGTACGCGGAAAATTGGAGGAATGGGGTTTTGGAATCCATTTTTCGCAAGGAGTAGAACGGACAGTAATTGGTGCGATTGGACAGAAACGTCCTGGAGTAATGGAATCAATTGAAGCCATGGAGGGAGTGGAGAAGGTTGTTCCGATTTTACAACCCTTTAAGCTTGCCAGTCGGGAGTTTAAGAATAAAACCTCCGAAGTTAAAGTGGGCGAGGTGATTTTTGGCGGCGAGGAGTTAGTGGTAATTGCCGGACCTTGTGCCGTAGAGACTGAGGCACAGATGTATGAGACTGCTCATGCTGTCAAAAAAGCAGGTGCGAAGATGTTGCGAGGTGGAGCTTTTAAACCGCGTACTTCGCCGTATGCTTTTCAAGGATTGGAAGTTGAGGGTTTGAAGATTCTGCGTCAGGCAAGTGATGCTGCCCAAATTCCATTTGTAACCGAAGTAGTGAATCCAATGGATGTGGAACTAGTAGCAGAGTATGCGGATGTTTTGCAGGTTGGAGCACGGAATATGCAGAATTTTATTCTTTTAAAAGAGATTGGTCGGGTCAATAAACCAGTAATTTTAAAACGAGGGCTGGCAGCAACCATTGAAGAGTGGCTGATGGCAGCAGAATATATTCTAAGTGAGGGTAATTATCAGGTAATCCTTTGTGAACGCGGGATTCGTACTTATGAGACTGCTACCCGAAACACGCTCGATTTAAGTGCCATTCCATTGGTACAACGAATGAGTCATCTCCCGATTATTGTTGATCCAAGTCATGGTACCGGGAAAAGACATTTAGTTGAGCCACTTAGTAAGGCAGGAATTGCAGTGGGTGCTGATGGTCTGATGATTGAGGTACATCCAGATCCGGAGTCTGCGCTCTCGGATGGACCACAATCTTTGAATTTTGAAGGATTTGAAAATTTGATTAGAGAAATTACTCCAATTGTACAAGCAGTAGGACGGAAAATCTGATGGAACAGTCTGGCAAACCAATGGTTGCGGTAATTGGCTTGGGTTTAATGGGTGGCTCACTGGCAGCATCCTTAAGTCGTGCCGGACTCAAGGTTACTGGCTGGGATCGAAATCACCAAAGTATGGTTGAAGCAGCAAATTTGGGGGCGATTGCACATCTCTCCCCAGATTTAGCTGCGGCAGTCGGTGAGGCAGAAGTGATCTTTTTAGCAACTCCGGTGGAACTGATTGCACCGATGATCGCCGAATGCCTGCCACTAACTGCCCCGGGAACAGTCTTTACTGATCTGGGAAGTATCAAAGAACGAATTATTAATGAAGTCAAAAAAATACTTCCTCCAACTCATTTTTTTGTACCAGGACATCCGATGACAGGGGCGGAGCGGCATGGAATTGGTGCAGCAGATCCCTTTCTCTTTCAAAATGCTGCCTATCTTTTGATTGAAGACACAGAGATTGATGCAGCAGTGCTAACTAAGGTAGCTTCACTGGTAAGATTAACCGGGGCACACCTCTTGACCTTAAGTGCCGAAGAGCATGACCGAATTGTTGGAATGGTCTCGCATCTGCCACATCTGATGGCAGCGGTTCTGGCAAGAACAGCAGGTAATGCTGAGACAGAAAATCCGGGAACTTTAAATCTTGCTGCAGGTGGTTTTCGTGATACCACTCGTGTTGCTTTGGGAGATCCCAAGCTTTGGGAGGGAATTATTCGTGGGAATCAGACTTGGGTACGTCAGGCAGTGGCAGCTTTTCAACTCGAGTTGGAACGATTGCTGGAGATTTTGAATCAGCCTCAAAGTAATGGACTTTATGAATATTTAGAAATGTCACGTGAGATTCGTACACAGATTCCTGCGAAAAATAAGGGTTTTCTAACTCTCTTGCATGAAATGGTCGTAACAATTGAGGATAAACCAGGCACAATTAATAGTGTACTACAGTATCTCGCGGCGGAGAATTTAAATATTAAGGATATTGAGATTCTACGCGTACGGGAAGGTGATGGAGGAACACTGCGCTTAGCTTTGGAAAACAGTCATGATGTGGAGCGAGCAGTTCAGGTATTAGAAGCCAAAGGTTTTAAAGCGCGTAAAAGATAAAATGGGATATGATTTGCATGTACATTCAATTTATTCAGATGGGACTTTGAGTCCACGAGAATTGGTTGAGAAAGCAATTTTACGGGAATTAGACGGATTTGCTTTAACGGATCATGATACTCTTGAAGGGCTCTCAGAAGCACTGCAAGCAGCAGAAGAGGCTAATTTCACATTGATTCCTGGCATTGAGTTCACGACTGATCTGGGTCAATCTGAAGTACATATCTTAGGATATGATTTTGACCTGCATAATTCGGCATTAATAAAAAAGATCGCAGTGATCATTGAGTCACGGATTGCGCGAGCGCGAGCAATGGTTCTTAAATTACAACGTCACGGAATTGCACTTGCGTGGGAGCAAGTCTGCAAATTAACTACCAGTAAATTTGTAGGGCGGTATCATATCTTTCAGGCACTCTTGGCAGAGAAATTAATTAATCCGGCTCTGGCACAAAAATCATTCCATCATTACCTAGGCAAACATGGTCTAGCATATGTGCCGCATCAGGAGATTGATACAGTTGAGGCAATTCAATTGATTAATGATGCAGGAGGCATTGCGGTACTGGCTCATCCAGGGAGAATGGAAAATGATCATTTAATCTATCAGTTAGTCGAGGCAGGACTGGGAGGATTAGAAGCATATTATCCAACCCACCCCCCAAAAATGATCGAACATTATCTGAAGTTATCGGCTGAGTTAGGCTTAATGGTTACGGGTGGTTCTGATTATCATGGTGGCAGAGGTCAGAATCGTTTAGGTGAAGCGCAAATTTCACAACTGCCGTTTGCGCTCAAATATCAGCTTTAGCTTGGTTTTTGGTGAATTAGAAAAAAATTCTTTAAAAAATTTCAAAATAGGTCTTTACAATTTGATAGTTTTTCGGTATACTAATATCTGCGCCCGACAAACGGGCACTCGGGCGAATAGCTCAGCTGGTGAGAGCACTTGCCTTACAAGCAAGGGGTCGTAGGTTCGAATCCTATTTCGCCCACTTTTAAAAAGTTTTATATGCGGAGCCGTGGTGTAGTCGGTCTAACATGCCAGCCTGTCACGTTGGAGATCGCGGGTTCGAGTCCCGTCGGCTCCGCCATTATATTATAAGCCACGATAGCTCAGTCGGTAGAGCAG
>JBFYZC010000251.1:0-7300 GCA_041309705.1 Bacillota bacterium
CCCGCCAGCAAACTCGCTGAAACCATCTCCAGTCTCTTTATTGGAATCATTGGTTTTGTCTCAACCATGATTGCGCAATATTATGGTGCCCAAAAAAAACACGAATGTTCGAAAGCGATGTGGCAAGGTGTCTATTTAAGCATAGTTTTCTCCATCATTCTCTGTTGCAGTGCACCCCTCGCAGTTAATCTCTTTCAAATGATGGGACATTCCGCCAATTTAGTAACCTATGAAAGACAGATGTTCAATCTGATTATTATTTCTAGTTGTCTCCAAATGTTTGTTACTGCTTTCTCTAGTCTATACCGTGGAATTGGCGAAACAAAAATCATTATGTATCTGGGAATTGCCGCCAATCTTCTAAATGTTCTACTGGATTGGATCTTAATTTTTGGGAAATTGGGCATGCCCAAACTAGGTGGAATCATGGGTTCTGGTCTTGCCACCCTGGTTAGTTGCCTCTTTAGTCTGGTTAGTTACCTGATTTTGCTGCACCAAAAAAAGAGCATCGCAAGTTATGCTGTTTTTTCAAATGCCAAATTCAATTTCGCTTTAATTAAAAAATTATTGAAATTCGGTTTACCGGCAGGGATTCAAAGTTTTGCTAGTATCGGCTATTTTACCATTCTCCTCTTGATTATCGGACAGACTGGAGAATTAAATCTTTCCTGTGCCAATATTGCCTTTACGATTGAAGGAATTTCAATCTTTCCAATCTGGGGTTTAGGAGCAGCAATTGGTATTCTCGCTGGTCAAGCGCGCGGGGCGAATCAAATCGAAGCTATCAAGCCAATTCTGGTTAAGGGAATCTCCCTGGGACTCTGCTTTAATCTCATCATTATTTTTATCTTCAATTTCTTTCCTGAGCTACTGATCTCTTGTTTTAAAAATAATTCCGCTCAAGAATTCGCTCTCATTAAAGAACATACCATTACACTCATCAAACTTACCTCAATCTGGATTATCTTTGATAGCGTCCAGATTATAATCAGCAATACCTTACGTGCTGTTGGAGACACACTCTTTATTTCGATCACTAATTCTATTCTGCCCTTAATCTTTTACATAGTGTTCCCTTATTTCATTTTGGTTTTTCTCAAATTACCGCTTTACTGGATCTGGATTCAATTTAATCTTTATGCTCTTGGTATACTAGCAATTATGTCCGTTAGATTTTCAAAGAATAAATGGCAGAAAATCCAGCTGATCTAATGGATTTACCTACTGCATTCGTCCACAAACTGGACACCGCCCATTAATCTTGGTGGGTTTCAGATTCGACCAGACTTTACAATCAGTCACGCCCAGTGTGCCAAATTTCTCATAGGGGCAACAGCCGTTTAGTTGATGAAACCCCTCAAAAGTCAAACAGCCATCACTAATCCGGTGACATTTCGGACAGTAGTACTGTGGATAACTTACTAAACCCTGTTTCTTCATCCCGCTATAAAAGACCTTGCTGCCACACGCGACACATTTCGCCCCCTGAAACTGACCTTCTTTAAACTGACCAAATCTAACTCCTTCGGCATTAACCACCAACCGAGGCAGATTGGCAGGCAAGGTCTTATCCTGCAGTACCGCAAAGAGTGGTGCTAAACGTAGAATATCCGTTGCCAGATCTGATTCGAGCAAAGGCTCGTCCATAAAATGCCATGGTAAAGCGAGCAAGACCAACAAAATCATGATCAAAATTACTGCTGCCTTCATCCCACCAAAAAGTGCCCCAGCACCGCGATCGAGTAGCGTAACGATCTCTGGTTTATCTGCATCGTGCCAGCGATTTCCAATAAAACTAACGGTGGCAGTAACTGCCACCACTACTATAATAAAACCTAAAATACTTGCAATTGCTGGCGAGAGCTGAAAACTATTTACCAGATATTCACCAACTCTACTATAAAAATAAAACGCCAAAATCAACGCAAAAACACTGCCCAAAAGATCACAGAGCTGTAGAATGAAACCTTTAATCATTCCTTGGTAGATAAAGTAAACAAAAGCGCCACCGATAACCCAATCAACCCAAGTCACCTGCATCAACCCCTATTTAACTTCGCGCAAAAGTTCTTCCAGATAATCATACTCTGCACGTAACTTATGTAGCTCATCCGCGATATGTAGTGCTGCCAACACTACACTTTGATTTTTGGTTAATTTGGAATTACTCCGTTTAATCTCGATAATACTCTGTTCCAGATATGAGGCCACTTTCTCAATATACTCCGGATCATCAGTTCCTTTAATGGTATATTCATCGCCTAAAATACGAAAAATGTACCGATTAGTCTCTGTTTCAATAGTTTTATGCTCAATCATAATCATCGCTCACCCCGCAATACTTTTTGGTAGTACCATCATCAGTATGAGGTTATGAGTGTTATATATAAAGTGTGTAGTATTTCCTAAAAATTACTACCGTTAGGTTTAAATTTGCCATTAACCACAAAAAATCCTGCTTTTAAAAAAACAGGATCAAAAAATGAGTCGGCGAAACTCCTCACACTTCCACCACGACTCCCAAAAGATATGGCAGCGCCAGAATTAAAGCCAGATACAGCAGATAATAGAAACTCACTTGATAAGAGCCAGCTAACTTGGTAAGTTTCAGCAGATAATCTCGTTTCATGATTAGATAACGCAAGCGCGGCAAAGCCTCTCCTTCGTCATTTTCCTTCTCCCACAGCAATAATAATCGCTGGTCAAGCGATACTATTTGCTCCAAAACCCATCTTTTCAATTTTCCATACCAGATCGCATATAGTGCCAAGGCTGCCCCTAGCAGAATCGCCCCGAAGAAATAACTATAAAAGATTGTATCAATAATAAAAATATTCACTAAATAGTAATAAAGATTTACCAAAATCAAGCTTAAAAACAGCCCAAATTTCGCTAAGGTTTGCCAAAGATGCTGCCAGATCAGACTAAAGATCACTGGCTGCTGTAAATTCATCCCCCACCACTGCTGATATACTCCTCCCAGTAAAATCAAGATTTTACTCAAACAATATGCCCAGATTAATAAGTCTGCTCCTGACACCAGAAAACCAACCAAACTCCAAGCTGAATTATGCAGAATTACCTTTCCCAAGAGTAACATTAGAAAGATTCCACCGAACAGATATCGTTCACCTTTTTGGTTGATCTGGTGAGGAAAAAGCAGATAACTACCTGTAAAGAGCAGCATTACCCAGAAAAGCTTATTACAAAGAATTCCTTGCAAAAAATGTCGACTTTCAGGCGCAATCTGGATCAGTGTTAAAAGTAACCACATGACCGTTAAGCCGAGATAAAAGATTCCTCCTTTCAGCAGTTCGCTTTCCGCTTCAAGACTGTTTTTCAAACGAACACCTCCCACCCTTTCTACAACTTTATGAAGGGCAAGAGGTGTCTTAGAACTATATAGCTATTTAACTACGAATTACTGCACCATACTCGGCTTTTAATTCCGCCAATAATTTGGTTTGAATCGCATTTACTTCCTGATCGTTCAAGGTACGCTCCGACGAACGATAATGGATACTAAAGGCTAGGCTACGCATCCCTGCTGGCACTTGTCCGCCCTGATAAACATCAAAGAGCGCTACCTGCTCGACTAGACTGCCCCCGATCTCTTTAATTCGCGACATAATCTTAGCCGCCTCAATCTGCTGATCCGCCACTAGCGCCAGATCTCTTTCCAAAGCCGGATATTTAGGCAATGGTACAAATTTACGCTCAACACGACAGAAATCAATTACTTGGCTCAGATCAAGCTCAATGATCAAGACTCTTTTGGCAATCCCGTAATTACTGCAAACCTTGGGATGTACCTGACCCATAAAGCCTAAAGCCATTTCACCAAGATAAAGCTCAGCCGACTGACCCGGATGTAAAAATGGCTGTGCTGCTGGTTTCAAAGTTAACTCTGGCAGAGCTAATCGCGTACAAAGTGCTTCCAACAGACCCTTCAGATCATAAAAATCATAATCGTTAGCAACTTGATTCCAGCCACTCTCATCACGTCGTCCACTCAAGCCAATTCCCAAATGTAATGGTTCATTAGGCAGCTCTGCACCAGTACGTGAGAGATAAACCCGCGCCAGTTCAAAGACTGCCACATTCTCTTGTCGATGTTTATTATTAAAAGCAATTGTCTCCAAGAGATTATGCACCAAATTGGTACGCATCACTGCTTGTTCCTCGGTTAAAGGTGTCAAGAGCGGAATAGTTTGACTGAGTGGATCATCCGCTGCTAAAAGCAACTGCTGCGCTACCTCACGACTATAAAAACTATAGGTAATGATCTCGGTCAAACCTGCTCCCTGCAGAAAACTGCGACAATTAGCTTGCAAGACCTGAAACTCCGTCAATCTGCCAATCTGGCGACTTGCTGGTAGCTGAATCGGAATCTGATCATAACCATGTAAACGCGCCACTTCTTCTGCTAGGTCTGCCATCTGAGTTATATCCGGTCGGTAAGTCGGAACTGTCACCGTTAACTGATCCTCTTTCTCCTTTTTAACGGTAAAAGTTAACCGTTCCAGATAATTAACCATCTCTTCCAACGAAAAAGTAGTACCAAGCAGACCGTTAATCTTGGCAACGGTCGTCTTGATTACCTGAGGAGCAATTTTTTCAGGATAAAGATCAATCACTCCTCGGGCAACCTTTCCACCAGCATATTTCTGCATCAGTTCTGCGGCACGATTTACTGCTGCCACCGTTCCATTCGGATCCAGACCACGTTCAAACCGGAAGGATGATTCGGTCTTCATGCCCAGACGGCGTGCAGTTTTACGCACCGTCGAAGGTTGAAAATAGGCGGATTCCAAGAAAATATTTACTGTCTGCTCAGTTACCTCGCTGGTCGCACCACCCATAACTCCTGCAATGCACAGACTCTGCTTAGCATCGGTAATCAATAAAGTTTCTGCTTCCAGAGTACGCTCGACTTCATCGAGTGTAACCAGCTTCTCACCCACTTGAGCAGTACGGACAATAATCTGCCGTTTGGCAATCCGATCCAGGTCAAAGGCATGTAAAGGTTGATTATACTCGAGCATCACGTAGTTGGTGATATCCACAATATTATTAATTGGTCTTACTCCCGCTGCTTTGAGGCGTCGTTGCATCCATTCTGGAGCTGGTTGAATCTTCACTCCCTGAATCACTCGTGCTGAATAACGTGGACAGAGGGTCGAATTATCAACTCTTGCTCCCGCCAATTCTTTAATCGCAGCTCCTTCCTCCACCACCTGAACTTCAGAGAGTTGCGACTTGAGTCCCAGAATTGCTGCGACTTCTCGTGCTACGCCAATCATTCCCAGACAATCCGCTCGGTTGGGCGTAAGCTCCAAAACCAAGATCTGATCCGTTGCTCCTAATACTTCGGCTACTGGCAACCCTGGTTTGACTTCATCTGCAAAGACCCAGATTCCAGCTGATTCTTTCTCCAGTCCCAACTCTTCCCCGGAGCAGAACATGCCACGTGAAAGAACCCCTTTCAAGGTTGCATCCTCAATTTTCTTACCATTCGGTAAAATCGTTCCCGGTAAAGCCAGTGGCACGACCATTCCCACCGCCAAATTTTTCGCGGCAGTGACGATCTGTCGTTCCTCGCCACCAGTATCTACCATCACAATCCAGAGATTGTCTGCCTGTGGATGTTTGGTAATCTCCAATACTTTGACCGTGATCATCTGTCTATACTGCGCCGCTTGATCCTCAATCTCCTCAACTGCCACGCCTGACATCGTCAGTTTATCAGCTAATTCCGCTGCCGAAAGCTTTATCTGCAAGTATTCCTGTAACCATTCCATTGAAACACGCATTTTTTCTCTCCCCCATTCAGCCTAAAATTGGTTTAAAAACCGGAGGTCATTTTCATAAAAGGTTCGAATATCATTAATCCCATACTTTAGCATCGCGATTCGTTCAATTCCCATTCCAAAAGCAAACCCTGAGACTACCTCGGGATCATAGCCACCCATTCGCAATACTGCTGGATGCACCGAGCCAGATCCCAAAATCTCCAGCCAACCAGTGCCTTTGCAAACACGACAACCAGCACCAGCACAGCCACAGGAGACGTCCACCTCGGCACTTGGTTCAGTAAACGGAAAGAAACTCGGACGGAATCTCACCTGACGCTCCGCTCCAAATAACTGTTTCAGAAAAACAGTCAAGACTCCTTTGAGATCTCCAAAAGTAATTCCTGCTCCAATCATCAAGCCCTCAATCTGATGAAACATCGGAGAATGGGTGGCATCAGCATCACGACGGTAAACACGTCCCGGAGCAATAATCTGGATTGGTTCTGGACGTAGTTGCTCCATTGTCCGAATCTGCACTGGCGAAGTATGCGGACGCAAGAGAATCTCTGGGGTTACGTAAAAAGTATCCTGCATATCACGTGCCGGATGATCCTTGGGGAGATTCAATGCCTCAAAACTATAGTAATCTGTCTCAATCTCTGGTCCCTCAGCGACCGTATATCCCATTCCCAAAAAGAGCTCCGTAATCTCTTGGGTCACTAATTGTAATGGGTGAGCATGACCAATCCGTGGTTTGCGACCCGGCAGAAAAATATCCAATTTTTCCTCGGCTAGTCTAGCCTCTTCCTCTGCTGCTGCTAAAATTTGCAGCCTGTTGTCCAAAGCTTGCTCAATCTCCTGACGAATTTGGTTGGCTAATTCACCAATAATTGGTCGCTCTTCCGCACTCAGACTACCCATACCACGTAGTACCGCAGTTAGCGAGCCTTTTTTACCGAGATACTTCACTCGCACATCATTTAACAGTCCACTCTGCGTTGCTTGATTAATCTCTGCTAAAGCGTTAATCCGTAATTCTTCCAGTTGCGCTCTCATGTCGTCCTCCTTTTAAAAATTAAAATAAAATAAAAAAACCCTTCATCCCCCAAAAATCGGGACGAAAGGTTATTTTCGTGGTACCACCCCAAAGATACTCAATAAGTACAGGATATTATAACTCCTAGACTTTCTCCCGTTAACGGTGGAGCTCCGTTGCACCCTACTTTGAAAAACAGTTATCCAATAACGTTTTTCAGTTCAAGTCAAAGCTACGGCGGGAACTTCCCTGTATCATCCCGGGAAAGGTTCTCACTTACCCTTTCTCCCTGTGACCATTCTGATACGGTACTTTTCGCCATCATTGCTTTTGATTAAGGGAAAAGAGAATGTTTCACCAGAAAACCCAACCAAGCTCAGCATTAACTTAGCTTATTCGGGTTATCGCCAAAACACTTCGTATATATTCCCTATTATTCAATTAATTCGGATAAGTATTTAAATCAAGG
>JBFYZC010000252.1:0-3642 GCA_041309705.1 Bacillota bacterium
GAAAGTATCTAATTGAAAGCTGCTCGCCCCAGTATTTACTTCAAAATCTACCTTATGCGTCTTACTTTCATAACCAGGTGACGTGTAGGTGTTATCATCATGTTGCCAACCAAGTTTGCTAAGATTGTTGCTGGTCAAAGCACTATCGAACTCTACTCGGACTCCCACTGATTCGGGAAGTTTAACCTTGATGCGGGAAGCACCAGCATCAAGGTTAACTTTGGTTTGAACGTTCTGCTCGCCAAAGATTAGCTCAATGTTGGCGGCACCAGTATCTAAATCTAAATTATTAACCTTCAGTTTGCTCAGATCGAGCTTAGCATCAACAGCACCAGCATCAACATCGAGATTCCAGGTTAATTGAGGCGAGAGATGTAGTTGCCAGGATGAGCTATTCCAGTTGCGACCAAGACTAAAATTTGTTTCTTCTTGTTCAAGTGAGAGATTGAGATTACTTTCCTCAGTAGAGACTTTAGGAATTGCTTTGATCTTGGTGAATGAACCAGTAAACCATGTGGATTCATTGTTCTCGCCATCTAAAGTAAGCTTTAGTCCACCACAATCAAGATCGAGTTTGGCAGTGGTAAGAGTGGGATATTTAGCCTGAGTAACCTGGAAAGTTTGTACTGCCGAGTCAGAGTTAGTACGATGATTATCGAAATTAATATTAAAGAGTCTTAAATTACGTCCCGGAGTAGAAATTAGACCCAGAAAAGCAAGAATAGCTAAGATTAATAGAATGCTGCTTGCGATTCCCGAGGGTAACTGATTTTTAAAAATAACTGCCAAGCCAAGTAAGATTAGTAATATAGGCCAGAAACGAAATAATTGGGCGATCGTCTCCCACGAGACATAGCCAAGATTAATTAAGAAAAGACTGAGTCCAGCTAAGACGAGAATAATTCCAGTAACAACAGTTGTTGGTTTCAAGATTTTGACCTCCATTTGTTACTTGTTAAGAGAGCAACTCCTAAGCCAACTAGGGCTAAAGGCCAGATGAAACGAGAAATGTCAAATGGTAAAAATTGATCAATCAAAAAATAAGCACCTAATCCTACTAAAAACAGTCCCAAGAGCCAAGTGGCTTTTTGGGGATTTACTTTATTTGTCGAAGTGTTTTCTGGGGTTACCATGCCACTCGTTGCTTCAGGAATGATAATCCAAGCAATGATGTAGGCTGGTAATCCGATCTGGGTAAAAAGTGCCACTAACCAAATGATTCGAACTAGGATGACATCAATTTCAAAATAGTCAGCGATTCCACCGGCAACTCCGGCAATTACTTTTTTTTCTTCGGAACGATAGAGACGTTTGGTACTCAAGCTGATGACCTCCTTTATATATATTTATTTATTCCTGCTCTTTATTAGGACTTTCGACATCAATAATCGGACCATTAGATTCGCGATATTGTTTTTCGGTGTTACTGGGTGCTTCTGGAATAATAATCCAAGCAATAATGTAAGCTAAGACTCCTGTGCCTGCCCAAAACAGAGTTACTGCCCAGATCAGTCGCACTAGAGTGGGATCAAGATTAAAGTATTCGGCAATTCCTCCTGCCACACCACCTAGTTTCCGTTGGGTTATCGAACGATATAATTGTTTTTTACTCATTTTTACAACCTCACTTATATAGTTTATGATCATTCATATTTATCTTTTCATTAAGAATAACGTAGTAATCTTTTTTTTCTTTCAAAAATTTTTGATTAGCAAGGAAAAATTTTGGTTAATAAATATTTGATTATCATTTGTGCTAGTTATAACATACATTGAATAAGATAAAATCATAAGTGAGGCTTTTTAAAGATGCAAAATACTATTAATCAACTGACGATTATTCCTGGTCTTGATAAGACAGGACAAAGTGAATATCCTATGGAGATTACTTTTCAAGCCGGCGAGACGATCTCGATCGTTGGACCAACGGGCAGTGGTAAGACGGCTTTGATTACCGATATTGAGATGCTGGCACAAGGAGATACGGCGACGAAACGCTGGATTTTGATTAATAACGAAGTTCCTGGCGAGGAGATTCGTTATAATCCTGCCTTAAAACCAATTGCAATGATTACGCAGAATACTAAATGTTTTGCTGATTTGAGTGTGGCAGAGTTTTTGCAGATTCATGCCCGCGCTCGAGGAATTGAGAAGCAGCAGGTAATCGGAGAGACAATTGCACTGGCAAATAATTTTACCGGTGAAAAGATTCATCAAGATAGTAAAGTAACGATTCTTTCTGGTGGGCAGACCAGGTCACTCTTGATTGCAGATGCCATTTTGATTGGTGCAGCTCCGATTATTTTACTGGATGAGATTGAGAATGCCGGAATCTTCAAACAAGAAGTGATTGAGATTATTCAGGATACTGGGAAGATTATTGTTTTTGTGACTCACGATCCGGTGATCGCACTGCGAACACAGAAACGAATTATTATGGAGCGTGGTGCGGTGAAGAAGTTGATTTATCAGAGTGAAGCAGAGCTTTATGCAGCACGTACTTTGATGCAGATCGATCGACAAGTGGGTGTAATTCGCGAAGAACTGCGTGCTGGCAAGATGATTACCCGGGATTTGGCAATGCTAAATTTGGCATAGGGAGTTGAGATGAAAGTTTATGAAACTAGTGGTGATTGCAGGGCCTCCTTCGGCAGGTAAGACAGCATTGGTGAAACAGATTGTGCGACATTTTCAAGCAAAGCTGAAGATTGCTTTTTTGAAAATTGATGTCGTCAAAGCATTCGAAGATCTTGAATTACGCAAAGAGTTTAATATTTTGACGAAAAAGGTTTATTCGGGAGATCTCTGTCCTGATCATGCAGGGGTAATGGTTTTGGGAGATGCACTGGAATGGGCAGAGAATAATCAGGCGGAACTGTTTATTCTGGAGAGTGCCGGGCTTTGTTTGCGCTGCTCACCATATTTAAATCAAGGACTGGGAATTATTGTCTTGAGCTCAATCTCCGGAATTCATGCCCCTGAAAAGATGGGCGCGATGGTTAGTCTAGCAGATATTGCGGTAGTAACGAAGATTGATCTGGTCAGTCAGGCTGAACGGGAAGTCTTGATTCAGAAGATTCATGAAGTACATCCAGAAATAGTCTTAATGGAGACTAATGCTTTGCAAGGTACTTCTTTACAACGTTTGTATGATTTAATCGCCAAATCACCTGAGATTACGCCGGAAAATTTGGTTTTAAAGGGCAATCCTCCTTTAGGTACTTGTACGATCTGTGTTGGGAAGAAGGAGATTGGCTGGAAGCATCATTTTGGAGTGGTCAAGAAGCTTGAGGGACAGATTGCCGATTATCTGTATCGAGGAGAATAAGATGAAAGTGAGTAAATTATGGCATCCTCCCGGAAAGAACTGTGGGCTTTGTGGGTTGAAGAGTTGTAAAGAGTTTTTGTATGCAGTACGGAACAATACCAAAGAGGATGCTGATTGTCCTTATTATGAAGCTAAACAGGAAGAAAAGATAGCAATCACTGAGGCTTGTTATCAAACTACTGATATTCTGGGGCATGAGTATGATTTTATTCTCGCCCCATTACCGAGTGAGATCTCAGCGCGTAAGATTGTGCTACCGTTTCGGAGTGATCTGGTGGAGAAGTTGGAGATTAAAACTGGTGATCTGGTACTAG
>JBFYZC010000253.1:0-5664 GCA_041309705.1 Bacillota bacterium
GATTACTTTTCAAACTAGTAAAATAAAAGCGAAAGTGATTTTTAGTGGTCTTTATGTGAAATTAGGAAGATTTGAAGCAGCAAGTACAATCGCAATGAAACTTGATCAAGCAAGTGCTGATCTGGTATGGGCAGAAATTTTTAAAGTTTTGCTATCAAGTAAGCAAGAAGCAACCGCAATTACGGTGATGAAAAAAGTTAATGATCGCTTTATTAAAGTAGATTTATTAGTTGATCTAGCGTGGCGATATTTAAATGAAAAACAGTTGCAGAAGGCTGATGGAGTAATTAAAGAGGCGTTGCAGATTACTCGAAAAATAAATGGAGCTGGCAAAGGAGCTTCACTCGCTAAACTAGGTCGTTTATATGTAAAGCTTAATCAGCAAGGAACTGGATTGGCAATTTTGAAACAAGCATTACAGAATAGTAATCAAGCCAAAGCTTACTATCCAAGTGAATTTGATCAAGATTATCAAAAAATTGCGCTGACATATGCACAGCTTGGTTATATCGAGCGTGCTTGGAAAACTGCACTTTTGGTGGAAGAGAAATTGGAGAAGGTTGAAACTTTGTTGGAGATATATCGAATCGGAAGTAATTCCAAGCAAAAAAATCCGAGTACATTAGAAGTTTTGAAACTTGCCTGTGAGGTGGTACCAGCAATGAAATATGGGCAAGAAGCAGCAAATTATCAAATTGCTGTGGTTATGGCAGAAACGAAACTATTTCAAGAAGCAGCCACAATTGGAGCTAAAGCAGACTCTTTAAATCGGGCTTTAATCTTTGTTGCAATTGGAGTTGCTCAGATCAAAGAAAGAACCAAACACTAAAGGTGTTTGGTTCTATGCTGTTAAGATTTCCACTCCAGAGGAGGTTACGAGTACAGTATGTTCCCATTGCGCAGAGAGTTTACCATCTTTGGTAACTGTTGTCCAGCCATCAGCTAAATGAGTACATTCATAGGTTCCTTCGTTAATCATTGGTTCAATGGTAAAGACCATACCTGGGGCAAGAATTAGTCCTTTTTCGCAAGAATCAGCATAATGACCAACAAAAGGTTCTTCGTGAAATTGTAACCCAATCCCATGTCCACCATAATCTCTAACTACTGAATACCCATGTTCACTGGCATACTGTTCGATGGCATAACCAATATTGTGAAGGTTGGTATAAGGTTTAACCTGATTGATACCTAAATTCATACATTCATAAGCACATTTCGCCAAAGTATCAGCTTGAGGTGAGACATTTCCGACATAGTACATTCGACTGGCATCGGCATAAAAACCATCTAAAATTGTGGTGACATCAACATTAATAATATCACCAGCCTGAAGAATGGTTTCATCAGGAATTCCATGACAGATTACCTGATTAATTGAGGTACAAACACTTTTAGGAAAGCCACGATAATTTAATGGGGCCGGAATACCTCCATGTGTAATGGTGTATTCTGAAACCCACTGATCGATTTGTGAAGTAGTAATTCCGGGAAGAATTCTTGTTTCGAGCATGTCTAAGATCTGTTTGGTTAACTGTCCACTTTTTTTGATACCTTCAATTTGGGCTGGAGTTTTAATGAGAGATTTTGTAGGAATGGTAAACCCTTTGCGCTGCCAGCTGTCTAAGATTTGGTCCATTTGTTCATGGCATTTTTTGTATTTTTCGTTACTCCCACACCAGCAGGGTTCATTGCGATTAATTTTTTCCAAATTTATACTCCTTAAAGAGAATCAACAACTTATTATATGTTTTCCTGAAGATCTAATTCATTTTATCTTCGCGAAAAATCCTTAGTGCTCTGGATTCTTTCACTCGATAAACTAAGAGATATTTCGGAAAATATATAGTTTCATTTTTTTCTCCAAAGATAATTTCCTTTAATTCCATTATAACAAAATTTATAGCTAAGTAAAATGCCATGTTAGGTTCGTTTTTGTGAATTAATTGTTAAATATTTTTGTGATCAACATTAAAAGTAATTAATGTAAATTATTTTAACTATTGTATTTATAAGAAAAGTAATGTAAAATATTTACTGCAGCTAAAGTTATACTTGAAGATAACTCAATTTAGGAGGAGAATGAATGAGAAGGAAATGCAAGTGTAGTGCTTTGCTGATATTGAGGTTGATTTATAATCACATTATGGTAAAATTTAACAATATTAAGGATTTGATAATAATTATAATTTGATATTAGTCCAAAACACGATAAGAGCCATTTGAAATACAAAATTCAAAATCATGTATTATTTGTACGCAAATTTGAAAATGAAATCGTGGTCGTAAATCATTTGGAAATTGAAGAAAAAATCTTGATCTCTTAGGATAGGGAACTTTTGTTGATCCTGATCGAAATAATCTTCCATTGACTAAGTTGTCTTAAAAGTAAAGACTGTAAAATTTTATTAAAAAATAGATATATATATTTTCCGGCAACGATCCAACAACGTACTAAGGATTTTTTGCGATGATAAAATATATTAGATCTTTTGGAAATTGTTTAAAGCACTAAGGATTTTTTAGGATGATAAAATGCATTAGATCTTTTAGAAAATATGTAGATCTTTTGGAAAGTATAAATAAAAAACTTATGTTCGCGAACTTAACAAAGATATTTTTTTAGATAACTTTGCTAGGCTCGAATATAAGTTTTTTTAGAGATCAATTGAGTAATTACAAAGCCAACCTCTCTTGCTTTAGCTCGAATTTTTACTTTAAGTGAAAAAAATATTACATATTTTTTAGGAATATCAGAATAAATTTATAATAACCAGCAGGAAATTACTAGAAGATGTAAAATATTTAAATGTGAAAAATATTAGTTTAAGGAGAAAGTGAAAAATGGCAATTAATATATACGATGTAGCCAAAAAAGCTGGTGTTTCCATCGTTACGGTTTCAAGAGTTCTAAATAACTATCCCAATGTTCGTGCTAAAAATCGTGAAAAAGTATTAATCGCAATTAAAGAATTAGATTATAATCCTAATGCCGCAGCACGTACTTTGGCAAAGGGTAGTACTGGAACTATTGGTCTGATCTTACCTTACATGGAAGATTCTTTTATGCGACAAATGGTAATTGCCATTGAGAATTATTTACGTGAAAGAGGCTTGTTTTTGCTGCTTTCAATTGAAGAAGGACTAGTTTCTTCTAGTAATCAAAGTAATTCGATTCGTCTGTTTCGCGAAGGCAGGGTTGATGGTGTTTTGATTATGGCGCCGATTCTTAATCAGGAATGTATTTTGGAGTTGCAGCGTAAAGAGTTTCCTTGTGTGATCTTGGATCAATCTAATAATGGTATTTTAAATGTACCTTCAATTGTGGTTGACAATTTTGAAGGAGGATATTTAGCAACTCAAGCATTAATTAATAGTGGTGCAAAACGTATCGGACATATTACCGGCTCTGATTATTTTGAGTCTAGTCGAGAAAGATTTAACGGTTATCAAAAAGCATTGGCGGAAAATGGAATTGAATTTGATTCAAATCTGGTGATTTCAGGAGATTTTACCGTATTAGGAGGCTATCGCGCGCTTAAAGAATGGGCAGAAAAAGAAATGATTCCTGAAGCAATCTTTGCAGCTGATGATCATCTGGCTTTTGGAGTGATGAATGCTGCAGCAGAACTTGGGATAAATATTCCTAGTCAATTAAAATTAATTGGATATGATAATCATCCTTTTACCGAACAGTTTAATCCGCAGATTAGTTCAGTGATGCAACCTGCAGCAGAGATGGGAGAAAATGCAGTGAAGATGCTGTTTGATTTTATGGCAGGAAAAATTCAAGCTAACACTCAGTTATCTTTGAAACCAAAAGTTGTTTTACGAGATAGTATTTAAATGCAGACTTGTTAATTATTCAACTCTTAAGAGTAGTACAAATTTAAATTATTATATTATTAGAAAAGATTACTCAATTTGTGATGAGTAGTCTTTTTTTTATTTAATTAACTTTTCGAGTTAATTTTTTGATTTTTTTCCAAAAATTAGCAGGAATTTTTATATGTAACTAGAATTGATATTTTTTATAAAAGGAATTTACTGGATAATACATAGGGTTGATTGTCTTTTTATGTAATAATTTACATTATTTACTAAAAAGTAGGAGATGTAAGAAAGATGACGAAGATAGTAAATTATCAAAATACCAGTTTGTGGCATGAGATATTACAATATTTGAATATGGGATATTATCAGCAGAGTATGGGTAAGTTACGTCTATTACTGGCGGAATATCCCAATGATGGATTTTTACTGTATTTGATAGCATTTTGTTATTATACTCAAGATCAATATCTAGAGGCAAGTGATTATTGTAAAGCTGCCTTGCAATATGGTTGTAGTCCGGAAAATGGTCATTATTTATTAGGAAAGATTTATTTGATTATGAAAAAATATAATGAGGCGGAGCAAGAATTATGCCTTGCGGAAGAAATTAATCCTGAGAATGGAAGTGTTGTTGCAACTAAAGGATATGTGATGTTTCTCACAGGTCGTGAAAGAGAAGGTGAGAAGTTATTGCATCAGGCGTTGGATTTAGATCCGATTAATGATATTGCCTTGCATTATAATTATTTATATAATGTAGCCAAACATAGACAGGCTGAGCAGTTGATTATGATTCATAAGAGTTTAGTGGTAAATAACAAGCAATTGGAACAGATAATTAAAGTTGGGCTTTCTAAATATTATCGTAAAGATTATCAAAGCGCCCGTAGTTATTTTCAACAAGCAACAGAGATTGAGCCTAATAATTTAGGAATCTGTTTTTATTTGAATGAGATTAGACGTTTAATGAATCCTTGGCTTTATCCAACTAATTTTTTTGAGCAGTGTGGAGGCTCTACTATTTGGGGTGGTAGTGTAATTCTGCTGGTAATTATCTTAACTTTTTTAAAACAAAATGTTTTAGGAGTAGTTCTTTTGGGTGGTTATTTAATCATTAAGACGTATTGTTTGTTGATGAAATTTATTTTTTCAAAGGGATAGATCAATGGTTATGTGATTTTTTTAACGTAGATATTTTACAGCAGGGTATTTTTGCAATTACTATTTGTAAAATAAATCCAAAGAAGGGCATAACTTCATATTGACTATTTACAAAATATTCCAAAGCGTGATAGACTTACAGTATGGGATATTTCTACTCGCTATGATAAAAGATCTTTGCTGGAAAGTATTACAGAAGGGAATTTGAAATTATGTTTGATAATAATAACAAGTTGCTTGAGACTACTAATGAAACCATTACTAGAGAATTACAAAATATAGTTAACTATGGTTTTAAACTAAAGGTAGAATATGCAAATTATTTTCTTAATATAGCAAAAAATTATATGTTTAAAAAAAGTAAGGATAATGCAACTAAAAGAGTAGGCATTATTGGATTCAATGTACCGGAAGAACTGATACGAGCGTGTGGAGCAAAGCCAGTATGGATACTTGGGGGGAGTTTTGATTGCGCTAGTTACGCCGATTCAATGGCAGCGCGTGATACTGATCCAATGGTCAAAGCACTTATGGGAATGATTTTATCAAATTCCTTTGCCGCGTTCCAAGAGATTGATTTAATAATTATACCATTAGTCTCGGACTCCATGAGAAAAATTGCCTATATACTATCACAGCAATTTAAGACCTTCCTAGTTGAGATTCCAC
>JBFYZC010000254.1:0-3908 GCA_041309705.1 Bacillota bacterium
GGAATGCTAATTATGTCGCTAACTATCAAAACCTGGGACTGGATGGACTGGTTGATTTTCCACTTTACTTTGCGTTGACCGATGTCTTTAGCGGCACATTATCAGCTGAACGTCTAGCGGGAATGATAAAAGAAACAATGGTTAAGTATCAAAATCCTGCTTTAATGGGTACTTTTATTGATAACCATGATGTGAAACGATTTGTTAATCAAACAAGTGACTATCAGCTACCACGCTTGAAACAGGCGTTGACTTTTATGATGACATATACCGGAATTCCAGTAATGTACTATGGAACGGAGATTGGGCTGGAAGGCGGGGATGATCCAGACAATCGTCATGATATGGATTGGAAGGCGAAATCACCTTTGACCAATTACGTGCGAGAGCTTACTAAATTACGTCGCGCAAAGCAAGCATTAACTAAGGGGAGCTTGGAATTAATCACTGCTAAAGAAAACCAGTTGGCTTATTTGAGACGTACCAAAGAAGAAACATTATTGATTGTCTTTAATCTTTGTGAGTATCAGGATAAAATGAATCTGGTTTTACCACAGGAATTAACTGGCACTAAGGCTGTTTTAGTAGAGTTGAATGGTCAAAGGAAAGAAAAGTTAAACAAAGGAAAAGTAAGTATAAAATTAACACCATTTCAAGCTAGTGTTTATCAGATTTCAAAATGAAAAAGAGGCGTAGCGCCTCTTTTGTTTTTATTTATAAAAAATTTGGGTGAAGTAGTAGGTGGTACCATCTTTTACAGCACCAACACCAGTAAATTTGTAGTCGCCTTCGATATTTGCTTTATGATCAGAGCTTGTTAACCACTTGGCAACGGCATTTGCGGCATTACTATTAGAACAACAGTTTTCCCCGACTTGAGTAGCATTAAAATTGTCAAAGATTGTTTTACTACGTTGATCCCAGCCATCGTGAGAGACACGATTTTGATCTGCTTGATATTTGCTATGTGTTTGAGCCATTTTGGCGATTTCGGCATCCCATTTTAAGAGAGATTTACCAATACTTTTGCGATGTGCGTTTACTAAATTAAAGACTTCTTTTTGGATTGTTACGGTTGCTTCAGCACTCAGCTGGTCTTCGGCAGATATCTTGGTTGTTTGATTTTGTGCGAGGTTTAAATCATCTTTGGTGGAACAGCCAATTAGTGCTCCAGAGATTAAAAAGATTAAAGTTCCGAGCAGAAAAGATTTTTTAATCATCAATTGAATCCTCCTAAAAATAATTTTGAATACAGTGTACACTGACATGTTATATTTAAACATATTTGATATAGATTGTCAATATATAATTTTCTAAAAAATATATTTTAAAAAATAAAAAAAAATATGCATATAAAAATAAAAAGCCTTTAAAATATAATTTATAAGGCTTTTGATTAAATTGTTAAATTTTTAAACTATCTTACAACTAGACTCGCGAATGATTAATTCAGAGGACAGAATTTTTTGACTGGGATGCTGATTAGATTCTTCTAAAAGTTGGATAATCATTCTGGCTGCGGTAGCGCCCATTTCGTAAATGGGAATTTTAACGGTCGTAAGAGTTGGTTCGATAATACTTGCTAAGGGATCATCATTAAAACCAACGACGGCGATGTCAGAAGGAATTTGTAAGCCATAATTTTTAATGACTTGATAAGCGCCAATTGCCATTAGATCATCAATCGCAAAGATTGCACTGGGACGAAGCGTAGTTTTAAAAAGTTCCTCAGTCAGTTCATAACCATCTTTTTGTGAAAGATTACCATGCTTGATCAGTTCTGGTTCTGGACTTAAGTTGTATTCTTGTAAAGCTTGCAGATATCCGGCGAGTCGATCTTGACAGAAGGTGAATTCTAAAGGACCATTTAAAAAGGCAATCCGCTGATGACCTAAGTCAAGTAGATGTTTCGTAGCTAGATAAGCTGCTGCCACATTATCATTGTTGACCGAATAATAGTTTGTATTGTCAGGAATACGTCCGACAACTACGAAAGGATAGTTATTGAGAGATAGTTGGTTGATTAATTGATCATTAACGCGTGAAGCTAAGATCAGAACCCCGTCAACTCTTTTTTCACCAAGCATTTTGAGGCATTCTTTGGCTTCTTCTTCGTGACTTTCGGCAGTAGTTAGGAGCAGGCTGTAGTGAAATTTTTGGGTGATGGTACTGATACCACGAATGATCTCTGGAAAAAAGGGATTAGTAAAAGCACTAGTGGTAGAACGCGAGAGTACTAGTCCTAAGGTTTTGCTGGAACGTTTGATGAGACTACGAGCGATCATATTTGGTTGATAGCCTAATTCCAGCATGGCTTGTCTAACTTTTTCTTGAGTTTTTAGACTGATCCGTTGATTGTTTGCCAAGACTCTTGAAACGGTAGAAGGAGAGACTTTTGCTAAGTTAGCAACGTCTTTAATTGTAGTCATTTGATTCACCTCATTTGGAAACGTTTGCATAACAAAAAAATTTCAAGATATTTTTAAAAAATCCTTTATTTCTCTATTGGGTTAGTTTAAAATTTCTTTTGCTAAGTTCAGAGCAAGATTACCAGCATCAAATTCAGAATGATTGATCCAGACAAGAAAAGCTGTTTTTTTATTTTTACTAATTAATAAAATACTATTAAAACCTCCTGTTTTTCCACCATGAATCAGTAAATCCTCATAGATCGACCAAGCTAAACCAAGTTTATTCACGCCATTAAAGAAGGTTGGTTGGTGACAGGCATTAAAGATTGGATAAAGTAAATCATGCTCTGCATATTGTGCTTCTGCATAGCGAAGCAGATCGACTGAGGTTGCCTCTAGTGAGCCTGCAGCGAGAAAACCGCCCCATTGTTCCCAAGAAGTTGGTACTTCATAATGATTATAGCCAGTAGCGCGATTGTTAGGCAGATAAACTCTGATCTGATTTAGTTTTAAAGGGTCAAGGATTTTTTGAATTAAGTATTTCTCATAGCTTGTCTGAGAGAGTTTTTCGATGATTAAGCCCGCTACAGCCATGCCTAAATTTGAATATTCAAAAGTAGTACCGGGCTCGGTTTTAACTGGATTATTTTTTAAATAATCAAGAATTTTAGCTTCATTATAATGTTTGCAAGGCTCGGTAGGATCAATTCCAAGCGTAAAATCTTCTGGCCAACTAGGAAAGCCAGAGGTATGATTTAAGAGATGAAAAATTCGAACTGGCACACCGTTTTTGGTTAAAGGTGGAATCTCTTGAGGTAAGTATTGATTAACCTCGTCAGTAAGTTTCAATCTGTTTTCTGTAGCTAAACTGCAAATTAATGCAGCAGTAAAAGTTTTAGTGATTGAGCCAATCTCAAAAACTGTTTCTGGCTTGGGGATAATTGAAGTATCTTTTTTGATGCGCCCATAACCATAGTAGAATCTTTGCTTATTCTGAGAGATCGCAATGCTGATGCCAAGCTCAGGATGTTTCAGAAGATAAGGACGCACTACCTTTTCAACGGTTTGATCTAATGAAGAAAGAAGTTGATTGTTGCTGTCTTTATTTGTAGACAGGGCATCTTTTTGACAACCCAAGATAGCTAAAATTAAAGGCAAAATGATTAAAAATTTTAATTTTTTCAAACTACCACCGCTTTCAGTTCAATCCAAGATCTACTTTTACCAGGTGATAGTTATATTTTAACATAAAATGGTCATTATGGGAACCGTTTGTTGATTGATAAAATCATCGTAAAGATATTTTGTTTATTTTCACAATAAGGAAAGATGTTGAACTGATTGGTATTGTAGTTCAACATCTGTAGTAAAGTTTAATCTCCAAAGCCAACCCCAATGCTTTTACCGTAGCGAATCAACTCGTCATCAGCTTGAACTTGTTTTAATTGACCAACCGCGTCCTCCAGCGAGACAGCTTTAATTTTATTACAATCAAGG
>JBFYZC010000255.1:0-11838 GCA_041309705.1 Bacillota bacterium
TGTTCCATAAATTAGAAACAGGGGTTTTTCATGGTTTGATTTTACATTTTTAATTAGATATTTTCCACTCGATAAAATAAAAGGTCTTTATTGCAAATTATCTAAATATTTCCACTCGATATAATGAAAGATTTTTAACGAAAATATTAAACTCAAATCTTACCTTGTTTCTTTAAGATCTCTTCCATCTGTATCAGTAAACTATTAAACTCTACTAATAGATTGTCCACTACTTTAGGATCATTCATATCAATATCCATCTTTTTCAGCACATCAATTGGATAATCAGCACTACCAGCCTTCAAGTAATCCAAATACTTAGCTTGAAATGCCGCTTGATTCTCACCAGTTAGACCAAGCACCGCTTGATTGGCAGCTGCCATTGAGGTTGCATATTTGTAAACATAAAAATTCATATAAAAATGTGGAATGCGTGACCACCACAATGGAGTTAACTCGTCAACCACGAAATCTGAGCCATAATACTTCTCCATCAAGTTCTTCCAGATCTCATTCATACTCTTAGCCGAGAGTGCCTCACCTTGCTCAACTCGTTCTGTAATTGTCTTTTCAAACTCAGCATACATTACTTGAGTGAAAACTGAGCCACGAATATTTTCAATCAGATTATTAATCAAGAAGAGTTTCTCTTGATCATTTTTAGCATTGGCAATCAGATACTTATTCATTAAAAGTTCATTGGTGGTTGAAGCAACTTCCGCTGTGAAAATTGGGACATTCGAGTAAACATATGGCTGAGTCTTATTGGTATAGAAAGAGTTCATCGCATGACCCATCTCATGCCCTAAAGTCAACATGTCATCTGCCGAATCCATATAATTCATCAGAACATAAGGATGAGTATCATAAGTACCCCATTGGTAAGCACCAGTTCTTTTATTCTCATTCTCACAAACATCAACCCAGCGACTGTTCAAACCCATTGACAAATCTTTCAAATATGCTTCTCCCAATGGTTTTAAGCCATCTTGCAACATCTGTTTTGCTTGTTCATAAGTAACTTTCAGCTCATAATTCTCAACCAAAGGTACATACATATCATAAACATGAACTTTATCAAGTTTTAAGACTTTTTTACGCAAAGTAACATAGCGATTCAAAACACCAATATTAGCATTAACTGATTTTACCAAATTATCATAAACCGAACGCGGAACATTCTCACCTGCCAGTGATGCCTCTAATGCTGAATCATACTTACGTGATTTAGCAAAAAAGATATTCTTCTTGACTTCACCACTCAAAGCAGCTGCTAAAGTATTCTTCGCTTTCTCATATGAGCTATAAATTCCTTCAAAAGCTCGTTTGCGATATTCACGATCTTTACTTTCTAAAGCACGCGAGTACACACCATTGGTCAATTGAATCTCTTTACCTTCACTATCTTTAATCATTGGATATTTCATATCTGCTAAACGTACTTTTTCAGAGACTTCTTGTGGTGTGCCAGCCATATCAATTGCGCGTGCCAAGAGCTCTTCTTCGTTTTGGGAAAGAGTATGCGCTTTTTGTTGCAATAAACTTGCAAAATAATGCTGATACTCTTTAAGCTTCTTATCTTTCAAATAACCTTTTAACTTCGCATCAGATTGTGCCAGAATCTCTGGTTGAAAGAATGCCAATGCAGTCATTGCTTCAGAATTTAAAGTCTCAGTTTTAGCACTCAACTCTGAAATATCATTATCAGCCTGATTTTCATCTGCCTTCAAATGAGCATAGACATAAACCTTCTCAAGTTTCCGATTTAGCTCTTCAGAAAGTTTTAAACAAGCCAAAATATTAGTCGCATTAGTTAATTTCCCTTTATATTTGGCTACTGCTGGAATTAACTCTTTTTGTACTTTATCAAAATCAGCCTGCCAAGCTGCCTGGTCAGAATAGATATCTGCCAAATTCCATTTCAACTCTTCGGCAATCTGCTCGCGGGTTGGTGCTCCTGCTGCGCCAATTACTGTAGAAAATACGACTACTAATAGCAATACAGCTAGTATCGAACATACTTTGAAATTAAATTTTTTCAACATCAAAATCTCCTCCATTATTTTATCAGACAATAAGACACTATAAAAGCCAAAAAACCCTCCTTTTTTTAAAAATATTCAAATACAATAAAACATTCAAAAACAAAAAGGACTGCAAATACATCATTACTTCCTTTAAGCGTTCAAATAAAAGGAAACCTCATGATGTTATTTTTTACAATCCTAAAAAACTGATATAGTTATTCTTTTAAAAAAAATTTTTTCCTGCCAAAAAATGAAAAATATATCTTTCACAAATCAACATTCTCACTAATTTGATGCGTATTTCCTGGTTCGATATGAATTGTCACACAGGTATTTTTTAAAGTTTGCTCAAGATCCTGCTCAATCTGCTCACTCAAATCATGTGCCGCTAAGACTGTCAGATCATCTCGTACCAAAAGATGAAAATCAATATACTTCAGATTACCTGATTTTCTGGTTTTCAATTCATGAAACTCCACAATCTCTGCCCGATACTTCTCCAGTACCTTTTTAATTAGACTTTCTTCTTCATCAGATAATTTAAAATCCAATAATGGGCGAAATGCATTACGACAGAGTACATATGATTCTTTAATGATTAAAAGCGCCACCAATATTGCAACAATTGGATCTAATAGATGAATATTAGTTAATTTGAGCAATAATAAGCCTACTCCAACCCCCAAAGAAGTATAAACATCTGTCTTAAGATGTAATGCATCTGCTTCTAAGGCAATCGAGTCTTCCTCCTTGGCAACCTGATATAACTTACGTGATACAAAAAAATTAACTACAGCTGAGAAAAGCATTACCAAAATTGCCACCCATGCCTGTTCGATTTCTCCCGGATGAATAATCTTCTCTAGTGCCTCTTTAATAATTAAATACGCTGCCACAAAGATTAACAACCCCTCAATTACTCCAGAGACATTCTCAATCTTTCCGTGACCATAAGGATGTTCCCGATCAGCTGGCTTACCTGACATCCGCACTGAACAGAAAGCAATAATTGCTGCCAGCAGATCCATCCCTGAATGAATTGCTTCTGAGATAATACTGACTGAACCACTCAAAACTCCAGCTACTACTTTCATAATAATTAAGACAGTATTTGAAAATACAGATAATGCTGCTACTTTCACTTTACGATCTTTCATAATGAAAATCATTTCCTTTCGTAAATAAATCATCTTATATACTTTCCGATAAAGATCTTTCATTATATCGAGCAAAAAGATCTATATACTTTCCAATAAAGATCTTTTATTTTATCGAGTGGAAATATCCAAAGCACTAAGGATTTTTCACTATGATAAAATACATTAGATCTTTTGGAAATTATTCCAGCGTATTAAGGATTTTTTGCGAAGATAAAATGAATTAGATTTTTGGAAGTATATAACAAGCAAAAAACCTGTGAGACTATAAAATATTAATTTATAGTCCCACAGGTTAATCTTTAAACCTGCTGCTGAAGTATCAGCCCAGCCCCACACATATAATAATCATTATATGCATTGCCTGCTCATTTTATTTATAAAATTGATTTTTTATATTATAATATAATAACAAATGAATGTCAAGTGAATCAAATTGGAGGTTTATTCAATGGAATCAATCCGCGAGCTATATCGAATCGGAACTGGACCCTCATCCAGTCATACGATGGGACCACGTTATGCTGGTGAAATCTTCAAACAACGTTATCCTGAAGCGACCAGTTTTCAAGCTACTCTTTATGGTAGTCTGGCTGCTACTGGCAAGGGACATCTCTCGGACTGGGCATTAACTGAAGCTTTTGCACCACTTTCGGTAAGAATAATCTGGCGACCTGATGAGTTTCTACCCCTTCATCCTAACGGTTTGGAGTTGGTCGCCTTTAATGACCAGCAAGAGCAGCTTGGTACGTGGCAGGTTTATAGTGTTGGTGGTGGTGCCTTACGTGATGCAAGTACTAATCCTACTACTACTGCTATTTATTCCGTCAAAAATATGGCAGACTGTTTAGCATGGTCTGAAAGCAACCACACTCCTCTGTGGCAATTGGTTAGCCAGACTGAAGGTGAAGCAATTTGGTCTTTTTTAGAGGAAATCTGGCAGACAATGTCCGATTCCATTCGGCGTGGTTTAAAACGCACCGAGCAACTGCCAGGTTCTTTAGCCCTAGAGCGAAAGAGTCATCTTTTTTATCATAAAGCTCGTAATAGCGGATTAGCTGTACTTCCAGCCAATTTAATCTTCGCTTATGCGCTCGCTGTCTCCGAAGAGAATGCCTCTGGTGGCAAGATTGTAACTGCTCCCACTTGTGGTTCATGTGGAATTCTCCCAGCTGTGCTCTATTTTTTACAAAAAAATCTAGAACTAGAGCAGGAAAGTATTCTGCAAGCATTAGCCACTGCAGCTTTAATCGGCAATCTCGTTAAAACTAATGGATCAATTTCCGGTGCCGAAGTTGGTTGTCAGGGCGAAGTTGGTACAGCTTGCGCAATGGCTGCAGCCGCGGCAACTCAAATTTTAGGTGGTACTCCTGCACAAATTGAATATGCTGCCGAGATGGGATTTGAACATCATCTTGGGCTAACCTGTGACCCAATTGCAGGACTAGTACAGATTCCTTGCATCGAACGAAATGCTTTTGCTGCTACGCGAGCACTTGATTCTGCTCAATATGCCTTGGTCACCAATGGCAAACATCGGATCAGTTTTGATGAAGTAGTTACTACGATGCAACAGACTGGACACGATCTGAACTGCCGTTATCGTGAGACTTCTACTGGTGGTTTAGCCACCGTCTGCCAATTTCCAAAAGCTCCAAGCGAGATTTCTTCCTAATTAACAGGATTTTACCTTTTTATGACGAAATACTCTCAAAAAATAACAGTATGAGTAAAGGAGGGGAGTCTGATTAATCGATTATTACGACCTATGGATTTACGCGAGATTCTTGACCAGACTTTTGTTACGATGCGTAATAATTTCTGGACTTTTCAGGGAATTATGTTTAAGTCATTCTTACCTTCATGGGGAATCTTTCTCTTAGGAGTTATATCTGTTGTTATCTTTCTTTTTGCGAAGCAAGCTAGTTTGAATATTCCTTTCACCAGTGAACTTTACTGGACGGAACTTTTCCGTAGTTCCTTGCTAAGCTCGGCACTGATGATCATCTTTCTCTTGCTGTTAGGAATTGCCTTCTTCATCACTACATTAATTGGAGGAATCTACTTTACATACAGCAGCATCAAAATTTATCAATCTGGTTTGCATGGCAAGAAATGCACGCTTAAAGAAGCTTTTGCCGGAATCAAAGGATATCGCCTGCGACTCTTCCTTAACTGGTTGCTTTTAGCACTAGCTGCTACCATCTTTTCTGTTCCGGTTATGATCATTAGTTCAATCATCCAATTAAATTTTTCACCATTAATCGGACAAATTGTCTCGTTCGTTCTTAATAATTCGATCTCATTATTCTTTAGCTTCTTCTTTTTTCTGATGCCGGCCATTATTGTAATTAGTAATTACGATCTGGGTAAAGCCCTAAAGCGTTCTTTTGTTTTGCCGCGTCAACATCGCTTACGAATTTTGGGAATCCTTTTCGTGCTCTTTTTGCTGGAGACATCCCTTATTATCGCACTCGTTTTTCCCCCGTCCTTAATGATTATGTTGGCAGTCACCTTAAAAAACATCTATGGCTACATCTTGGCATTTTCACTGTTAATCCTAAGCATTCTATTTTTTAATGTTTTGTGTTCATTCACTTACGGACCAATGGTTGCCTTATACTACGATCTACAGATTCGCAAAGAAGGTTATGATCTACAGCTACAATTAAGCGACGCTAATCAAGAATCTTCAGGAATTAATTAAGGAGTTTTTGTGCATGAAACTAAAAATTTTCATTCTTCTTCCGCTCACGCTTATACTCTGTATAAATTTCTTTACCATTACAGTTTCAGCAGCAACTACTATTAATTCAAATGAAGTTCTCTCCCTACAACAAGAGATTCGTTCTGTTTTACAAGACCAACGATTTGATTATCCCGACCATCTTGCTTGGTGGAGATGGCTTAAACTAAAGATTGACAATTTTTTCAATAAATTCCACGTAAAACAAGATCACAACTATGACTATCGCTGGTTGAATGATCTCCTGAAATACTTAGGTTTAATCTTACTGATCCTAAGCTTGATTTTTCTCCCGAAGTACTTATTCTCACGGAGCGAAAAGGCTTTCAAAAAAAAACATCCTCAAAAAATCAATTCACTCCAACCCGAACTGCTGTTGGATGAAAAAGCATATGCAATACAACTGGCTGCGGCTGGCGATTATCGTGAAGCAATTCGCCATCTCTATCTTGCCAATCTAACTCATCTTAAAAAAAATGGTCTGCTCCCTGAAGGGGTTAAACTATCTGATCAAGAAAATCTGAAAACGTTAAAAAAGAAACTAAATCTTGAAGATCCAGTTTATCTCGCCTTTAATCAACTGATCAATCTCTTTCAAGCAAAATGGTATGGTCTCAAAGATTGTCAGGTTACCGATTACACTTTAGCATTAGAATTTTCAACTACTATTCTGAAGGATACGAAAAAAAGTCAATGAAACAAAAAAAAATAAATCTTTATCTCTTCTGGTCAGCTCTCTTTCTGGGGATACCATTACTTATCTTTTGGATTGGCACTGCACAGCCAAGACCAATTTTTTATAATGCAAATAATTATCATCCTGATGGTTTGAAAGCATTAAATCTTTTCCTGACCAAAGCAGGATTCACAGTTAATCACTCGCAGATCAATACCAAGACCACTGCACAGATTTTAATTGTTCCTACTACCAATGATCTTTCAAAACAAGCACGTCAAAAACTGTTGCAATGGGTCAAAAATGGTGGAGTTATTCTGGAGCTGGCAGCAAGTCTTCCGCAGTTTGATTTAAATTCTACCAAAAAACCGCAATATATTAATTTAAAACAGAAATCTTACTCGCTAACAATCAATAATCAAAGGTTAGCTTATGTTCCCAAACAACAAACTCTAATTCTCAGCAAAAATGCAGAATTTAATTTTTTAAACGATCAAGCTGCTTTTGTTTATGCAAATCACTATGGAAAAGGAATTATTCTTAATTGGAACGACCCTGAAGGCTTAACCAATCAGCATCTCAAACAGCACCCTGATAACGCTGTGATTCTAGCAATTATTCTTAAACAACTAACCAGATATCAGCAACTCTCTTTCTATGAGATCACTGATCTAATCAATCCAGCTCCTGTAATGAATAGTAAATTTTTGTGGAATCAAATCTGGCAGGGAATCACACTCTGCTTACTCCTGTTGGCTTTATGTGCCTGGAAAATCTCCATTCGTTTCGGGCGTCCCCGTCCACTATCTCTTACTCCGGGACGTTCCAGTGATGAATTTATCATTTCGATGGCGAACCTCTGGCAACGCGCTAATATCTATTCTTTAGTGCTGGAGAATCTCTGGCAAGGATTATTAACTGAAGCAGCTGCGCTTACTGGTTTACCACGCAACACCGATCCAAGCGAACTTTTTATCAAAGTTAATCTGCTCACTGGTCAAGATCTTCGTGTGCTGATTCGCGCTTGGGAAACAAAAGAACTTACGAACACAAAAACAAATTTTTTAGAAACTGCTCGCATTCTTGATTTTTATCGAAAGGAGTTCATTTTATGGAAAAAGTCCAAACAATTTTAAAAGCAATTACTGCGGAAGTAAACAAGGTAGTGGTTGCCCAGGAAGAGATAGTTGAGAGCATCGTAATTTCAATGTTAGTTGGCGGACATGTCTTATTGGAGGGACCACCTGGAGTTGCCAAGACTTTAACGATCAAAGCCTTCTCACGAGCTATCAATGCTTCTTACAAACGGGTACAGTTCACACCAGATCTGATGCCTCTTGATGTTACTGGTACAAACATCTTTAATTTTCAAGCACAACAGTTTACTTTCAGACCTGGTCCAATCTTTACCGACCTGTTACTCGCGGACGAGATCAACCGTACTCCACCCAAGACCCAAGCTTCACTTTTGGAAGCGATGGAAGAAAAACAAGTCACCATTGATGGAACATCTCATCCTCTTTCGGCAATCTTTACCGTCTTAGCAACCCAAAATCCGTTAGAATACGAGGGAACCTATCCATTACCCGAAGCACAACTGGATCGTTTTCTCTTCAAATTAAAATTAAGTCACCCTGAAGCCGAAGCGGAGTTAAAAATCTATCAACGTTATCAAAACGGACTGATCAATCAGCAAGATCTTGAGCAGATTAATCCCGTTACCAGTAGCAATGAGCTGCTGGCATTACGTCAAATTATTGCTGATATTAAAATTCGGGTTGAAATTCTAGACTATCTCACTCAGATAATCCGAGCAACTCGTGAACATCCCCTCTTGCTCTCTGGCGCCAGTCCACGAGCGGGAGTCAGTTTGATGCTCTCTGCTAAAGCTTTTGCCGTCACTCAAGGAAGAGACTATGTCATCCCAGAAGACATTCAAACAATGGCTTATCCAACCCTACGTCATCGATTAATCTTAAAACCAGAGGCGCAGATTGATGGAAAAACCAGTGATCTAGTTATTAAAAACATTCTGTCTGGTATTATTGTCCCGAGGTAGCAAAAATGTATATTACATGGACTTTTATCATTTATTTAGGAATCATTGGCATTGCCTCATTCTTTATCCCACAAGGGTGGCTTTCTTTTGTGCTCTTCCTCATCCTCTGTCTTGCCTGGGCAGTTGATGCTTGGCGCACTCTAAAACAGCCCACTCCCAGTGTAATTCGGGAATATCCTAATCCAACCTATCAAAATCAAATCGCTACTGTAAGCTTAACCGTTACCAATCATCTCTCCCGTTCACTGAGAATACTAATTAAAGACGAACCTCCCTTTGAAGTAAATACCGAACAGAATTCTGGTTGGCTACAGATTTCACCGAAAGAAAGTAGCTCTTTTCAATATACGTTTTATCCTCCAAAACGAGGAAGGTTTAATTTCGGCAATGTTAACCTAAAATACACTGGTAGTTGGAGACTTTTTTGTCGTCAGATCAAATCTCCTTTAACTGAAGAAATAATGATCTATCCAAATTTAGAAAAGATTTTTGCCAAAAGTCGTGGTAAAAAAATAAATAGCCCAGAAGAAGGCATTCATTATCAAAAACAACGTGGTACGAGTGGTGAACTGAGTCAATTGCGCGAATACACCAGTGGCGATGACTATCGCATGATCAACTGGAAGGTTTCCGCACGTCAGGCTCGTCCAATTCTTAATGAATTTGCTCCCGAGAAAGATCAGAATGTTTTTTTACTTTTCGATACTGGACGACTATTATTCAATCAAGTCTCTGCCTCGGCAAGTCTCCTTGATCAGGTAGTTGATTCAGCCATTCTGCTTGCCTATCAAGTACTAACACGTGGTGATCTATTGGGGGCACTCAGTTTTAATTGTAAGATTGAACAATTTCTCCCTGCCGGAAAGGGTTTACGTCAGCTTCATCTCTTTATCAGTAAATTTTTCAGTCTTGAAGCCCAAATGGTTGAGAGTGATTATCATCAGGCATTTAATTTTTGGCGCAATCGAGTTAAAAAACGCTCTTTGATCTTTATCTATACCGAACTCTTGGATCTGGAATCATCAAAAGAATTAATCAAACACTTACAATTGCTACGCCAGCAGCATTTGGTGGTCTGTGTGTTAGCCCGTGAAGAAAATTATCAAAAATTTTTAGAAATACCCGTTAATAATGAAAAAAACGCCTATCTTAAAGGCGTAGTGCTGGAATTATTAGCCGAACGCAAATTAATGAAAGAGCAACTTGTCAACTCAGGGATTAAAATTCTAGAGATTGCAAGCTCTGATCTACGTCAAAGCGTAGCTCAGTACTATCAATATCTCAAAACTCATAATCTTTTCTAAACAGCTACTTTGCTTAATGTTTCGCAAAATACTGGCGCCACCAAGATGACCCTAGATAACCCGCCAGTAAAACAGCAGTAAAACCTGCAAAAAGCAAACGCCAACTTTCAGAAATAATCTTAGTAGTGGTAGTACTTAAAAACCCTTCAATTAATCCAGCAATCACTAGTAAGACTACTGTTCCGGTTGCCATTTTAATCGCTTGACTGCCATATAGCTTAAAAGCATCCGAACGAGAATATTCGCCAGGAAACAGGATGACTTTAGTTAATAAAAACCCCGAAGCTGCTGCAAGTGCAATCGCGGTTAATTCAATTACACCATGTGGCAGAATCATTGCCCAAAAAGAAACCAGATGACCTTGTTTCGCAAAATAAGCTGATAAAACTCCCAAAATTAATCCATTATAAAGCAACGCACCAATTGTTAAGACTCCCAGCAGCATTCCACCGGCAAAAGCATTTAACGCAACCATAATATTATTCTTCATAATCCACAACGAGATATATGGTCGCTCAGTTAATTGATTATTAAACCAAGTGTTCTGTTGATAACGTTCAAAGACTTCAGATGCAAACTTACTTGGTATCAACTGCCACAAAAATTGAACTCCATTTAAATAACCAAAAAAGCCAAACGCCCACCCGAGCAATAGCAGACCCAATGATAAACAGACAGTCTGCCAATTTTCCCAAAAGAGCTTAGGAAATTCAATTAAAATAACTTTCTTCAGTTGACTGAGGCGGATCGGTTCACTCTGATAAATTAAATGATATGCCCGTCGTACCAGATCGTTTAGTAAAACAATGTGTTCTGGAGAGATATTCTGTGTTTTAGCTTGTGACAAATCAGTAACCACTTGACGATAGAGTACACTTAACTCCAACAGCTCTTCTTTGGAAAATAATTTTAATCTATTTTTTTCAGCCTTTTCAATCAATTCATATAAGCGATTCCAACGTGCTTGCCGTTCTTTAACAAATGTAGTTAACATCTTTGACTCCTAAAATTATTTATTGGAGGTATAAATGAATAATTTAATTACTAATAATACAATCATTACTCCAGAAAATGTGGAACTAGATTACGAAATTGCTGATATCGGCTCGCGCTTTCTTGCTACTGCAATTGATTTTTCGATTCAAACCTTATTACTTTTCGGAGCTCTTTTCCCCTTGGATCTTTTAAATTTGCAAAATCTAGAGAGCAAAGTAAGCAATCTCTTCTCTTCAATTACCGGGGCAATCTTTTTGTTGCTCTCACTATTAATTACAGTTGGCTACTATGCTATTCAAGAAGCAGCTTTTAACGGACAAACAATTGGTAAACGACTGCTCAATCTGCGAGTACGTCGTGAAAACGGCGCTCCCATTGGTTTATGGGAAAGCCTCTTACGTAATATCATTCGACTAATTGATTTTTTTCCCTTCTTTTATAGTTCGGGTCTGATCTGTATGTTTTTTAATCAAAAAGCGAAACGCTTAGGAGATCTTGCTGCTGGTACTATTGTTATTCGGGAATTGCCACGCAAAAAAATTTCAAAGTTACTAAAGAACAGTAACAACTTAGCTAACTTCCCTCCAGAATTTTCTTTCAAATATCCTTGGCTAAGTACACTGCTTTCCGTAACGAAAGAAGCAGATCTAGTCCTGATCGAAAAACTCATCGAGCGTCAACCAGAACTCTCCAATCTTCCAGAGTTAGCTTTAAAAATCTATCAGGTAATCATTGCTCGTTTAGATGCCAGTACCTTGCCAACAGTTACTGAATCCGAAGCATCTGAAGTACTACAAGAGCTTTACTACCTTTATTCCCGAGCACATAATCTATATACTTTCCGGTAAAGATCTTTCATTGTATCGAGTGAAA
>JBFYZC010000256.1:0-3687 GCA_041309705.1 Bacillota bacterium
GTGGTACTAAATAGTACCACTAAAGTCAAGATCAAACTAACTATAATGAGCTTTGATTTTCGCATCTCAAAACACCTCAACTCATTTTCCTTATTCTTTAGTTCCTCCTAAAGTTAAGCCACCAATCAAGAATTTTGACAAGGAAATATACAGAATAATTACTGGAATCGCCGTTACTAAACAAGCGGCACAGAAGATTCCCCAGTCAGCGCTCAAAGCGCCGGTCATATTAAAGATCGCCACTGGCAAAGTATGCAGCTCGGTATCGGTAAAAACAATATTAGCAGTCACAAATTCATTCCAAGTTGCCATGAAAGAATTCAGCAAAACCACACCCACTGCTGGCATCGCTAAGGGCAACATAATCTGAGTCATGACTTGAAAAAGATTTGCTCCATCAATATAGGCACTTTCTTCAAAAGAACGTGGAATAGTATCAAAGTATCCTTTTAAGATCCAGACACTGAAAGGAACTGCTAAAGCAATATAAGGAATAATTCCACCCAGATAATGATTAATCATTCCAAATTGACGTAATAAAATGTAAGTCGGCAAAAGCAGCATCGGTGCAGGAAAGATCTGTGTTAACAGAAATGAAAGCATTCCTACATTGCGCCCTTTAAAACGAAAACGTGAAAAAGCATAACCTGCGGTAATCGAGAAGATCACTGACAAAACAGTTGAGATTAACGAGACAATCAAGCTATTCTTTAACCAAGTTCCGTAAGGACGTACAAATAAAGCAGTTTCAAAATTCTTCAAAGTAAAATTTTTCGGGATAATATTTAAATCAGAAGTAAAAAGACTAGAAGCTGGTCTGAGTGAGATCTTTACAATATCCAGCAAAGGATAGATACTAATAATCGCCATTACAATTAAGACAGTATAAATAATAATAATCTTTAACAAAGAATCCTGTTTGTTAAAATATTCACTTTTCATTAATCATAGACCCCCTCGCCGCCCTTCATTGCCTTTATGAATACCGAAGCAAAGATGGCCAAGATTAAAAAGATAATTACCGAGAAAGTAGCAGCTTTCGAATAGTTAAAATAAGTAAAGGCATCCCGATAAACACGCGAGACTAAAATCTGTGTTTGGTTATCACCAGTACGCCCAGTCATCATAAAGATTACATTCACCATATTAAAAGTCCAAACACTGGAGATTACTAGTGATGGCACCATTACTGGTTTTAATAAAGGTAGAGTAATAAACCAATGTTTCTGTGAGCTTTTTGCGCCATCAAGTAAAGCCACCTCATATAATTCTCCAGGAATACTCTGCAACGCTCCCAAGGCAATCACCATCATAAAGGGAATTCCCAGCCAGACATTGGTAATAATACAGGCAATAAACGTCCAGAACGGATCTGATAACCAAGCAACTCCCGTAATTCCAAGCTTGTTCAATAAAATATCAATCGTTCCATATTGAGCCTGAAACATATTTCTCCAGGTAAGTACCGCAATATACTGTGGAATTGCCCATGGCAACATTAGTAAAATTCGCAAAAAGTTCTTCCCTGGTAATTTGCGATTCAATAAAATTGCTAACAAAACTCCAAATGAGACTGAGAAAAAAACATTAATCACTGTCCACACTATCGTTCGCCAAGCAGTCGTATAAAATTCTACATCAGTTAAAATGCTAAAATAATTGGTAAGACCAACATAAGTATAGTTACGAAAATGCATCAAATTCATATTGGTAAAAGAAAGATTAACTCCATATAACAATGGATAGCCAATCATAAACAATAAAACTAACACTGCAGGTGCAATCAGTAGATATGGTGCCATACTCTTTTTGCCCGTCAAAGCTGTTCCCTCCCCCAGATCATTAAAATTAAGGGGAATAATCAGCTTATTCCCCTTAAAATGATCAGCTAAAAAATTATTGACCCAGCATATTCTTTTTCAATTTTTCGGCTTCTACTTGCATTGCTTTTGGAGCATCTTCAGGTTTTAACTTACCACCCATTACCAAAGCCATGGTTGACTTCATCGCATCCCATACACAACGCATCTCAGGTCTGCTTGGCATTGGCACTGCTTTCTTCAATTGTTCTGATAAAGCCTTAACCTTTGGATCATTTTTTACATATGGATCTGACAAAGCTTTACTATTAGTTGGGATCTCCGAAACCATTTTAGCATATTTCAATTGTACTGAAGCACTATTCATGTAGGCAACAAATTTCTTAACTGCTTCTGCTTTCTTCTTATCTTGCGCTAAATTTGGATTTAAAACAATTACTTTCGCACCACTGTATGGAGCTGGATAATTTGCACCATCGAGTTTCGGCAAGACTGCAATCCCATAATCAATCTTCGCTGCATCTAACTGCGGGAGGAGCCAAGGACCACAGATTGTCATTGCTGCTTTCCCTTCACGGAAGAGACCATTAGCCACATCTGAGTTCGCTTCTTTAGGAGTAATTTTGTGAGTGAATTTGAAATCATAAACTAATTGCATCATTTTTTTCATTGGTTCTGTATTCAAAGTGATATTGCCCTTAGCATCAAAGACCTGACCACCAAAGCCACCTAAAAAGCCAATCGTGAAGAATGGTTCCACCATATCAAAGACCAGACCATATTGTTCATTACCTTTGGTCAACTGCTTTGCTTTTTCAATTAATTCATTCATCGTCTTGGGAGCTTCGGCAAGCAACTTTTTATTATAAATTAACATTACTGCATTCCCATGGCGATAAGGAATTCCATAAATCTTCCCTTTGTATTTGTAATCATTAATAATTTTTGCATCAAATTGACTGTAGAAAGATTTACTAAAAAATTTATCCAATTCTAAAGCTGTACCTGATTCAGCAAACAATCCAATGCTGTCATGTGGTGCAAAGGTAATATCTGGTCCTGCTCCGGTTGCTACTTGATTCTGCCAATTAGTACGAATATCATTGTCGTTGTTATGAATGCGACGTACTTTAATTCCAGGATTTTTAGCTGTAAAGTTACCTAAAAACTCTTTCCAGAAAGCCTCTTTGTAAACATTAGGATCATCAAACTCTGAAAAAACAACCTCAAGTGGTTTTGGCTTAGCTGCCCAGGTTACTTGAAAAATTCCCATCGCTACCAAAGCTGCTAATGATAATGTTAATACTTTTTTAATCTTCATAATTATCTATTCCCCCTTCTTTTTGTATAAAATTTTAAAATTTGACTTGAAAATTTTTTTATTAACCAAATTACAAACTTTGTGCAACCGATTGCACAGTTATAGTTTAACATTTTGTTTCTATTTAGTCAACATAAGTTTTAAAATTTATTTTAGAAATTATCCATTGTTCCTTAATATGATTATGTTATGGAACACTACAATAATATATTAAAAAATTTAAATATTTAGAACAATTTTGTAAAATTTAAAGACACCTCGTATTTAAGAGGTGCCTTTAGATATTTTCCGGTAAAGATCTTTCATTATATCGAGTTAAAATATCCAGCGTACTAAGGATTTTTCACGAAGGTAAAATGAAATAGATCTTTCAGAAAATATATGAATTTCACCGTTATTCTCATCATTAACCAGACAAATAGCACTATTTTTTCTTGGCAAAATGTCGATCCATCAATGAAAGCGAAACTTCTCTAAGATCTGGATCCAGCAATTTAGTTATCAGCGCCATCTTAGCAACTTCTTCCAAGACAAAACTATTCTGTG
>JBFYZC010000257.1:0-6772 GCA_041309705.1 Bacillota bacterium
TTTTTATTAAATCATCATTAACAATTCGCACTAATAAATGTCCAGCAGTATCAGTAGCTAAGACATGATTTTGCAGACCATCATGGCCATAGATAACGATCCCGTCTTGCTCTGGAGCAAGAGGGCGGATCTCTAAGCTATCAGCTTCAATTTGGATTGGCGCGATCACTTGTGATACTTTTAAGGCACCATCAGTAGTTACATGGATTGCTTGTTCAGTCTGACCATCCGTGCCAAAAATTTTGGTACGTAGATTGGCTGGATTAAGATTGAAAATTTGATGATTTGGCATCTAGTGTCACCTGCTTTAAAAAAATTTTACATCTGCTGTTAGCATATGATAGTTTTATGCTAAGGGTGAATTGTTTAGTTAATTACACTTACACCACTTAATCAAGTCGTGCATAAATTATCACAAAGGTGGTGTAAGTGTGATTTTTGAGTTGAAATATCCCCCTTTTATTTTAATTAATCAATTAAACCAACCGATCTGGCAGGCATTGCAAAGTGCCTTAACTTTATTAAATGAGCAGCAAATCGCCGCGGCAAGCGCGACACTCACAACAAGTCTGCCATTGATTGATTGGAAAGACTCTGAAACATTGGGTTTAGCACTTAACATCATTAATTTTTATTATCAAATTAATAGTTTCCAATCTGGTTTAGTTTTTTTAGAAAAAGCGATGCATCATTTTCCAGACGCTGCTGAACTTTATTATTTACAGAGCTTAGGTTATCAACAGAACTATCAATTGCTGCGGGCAGCCGACTCACTGCGACAGGCTTTGCATTTGGAGCAGCAGACTCCAGCGCGATTTAAAATTGTTAAGCATTCATTGCTGGTAGCCATTTATTTGGAACTTAGTAAAGTTCAGCTAAGCTTGAAAGAGTTTTCACCAGCGCTCGCAAGCTTGGAGAAAGCAATTGTCCTTGAACCAGATGAACCAATAATTCGTGAGTTATTCTGTCGTGTTTTAAAAGCTTCTGGTATGAATTCTTCGGCACTCTGGGATTATCTCAAAAAATATTTAAGTAATAGCAATCACTTACAGATATTGCAATGGGCAGAAGCTTTTTATTTGGTGAATGAAGCTCAGCTATGTTTAGCTACCCTTGAATTAGTAAATGGCTTGGCAGTTGAAATTTCTGGTCAAATAGAACTGTTGAAGGCAAAAGCTTATCTGAAACTGAGGGATTATCAGACTGCTGCTGTTTATTTGCAAAAGTCGCAGCTGATAGCAGATCATTCTCAGGAAACTTTCACTTATCAAATGATAACTCTCTGGCAACAGTCTGATTTTAAAAAAGTTGCTGATTTACTTGAAGCAAATAGTGTTCTGAGCAAGCAACAGTATTTTACTTTTAAAGTTTTAAATCTCTTATTAAACTCCCAAAATTTATTTTTTAAATTTACTAAGTTTTTTTTAATTAAAATTAAGCAGCCGAAGTTTTTTGAAAAAGAAATATTACTTGATCTGCTTTGGAAATTAACTGAGCTCAAAGCAGAACAGTTGAGCGTTCACTTGAATACACTCTGTTTGCCATTAATTGAAAATCAGTTTACCTGGGGTAGATTACTTTTTCAAAGAGGAATGCTAGAATTAGCAGCAGATACACTTTTAACTACTTTGAATCAGCCTGAAGTTCCAAGTTTGAAATATCGTCTCTTAGGTGAGATCTGTTTTCAGAAAGGTTTGTATCTGGAAGCAATTAACCTATTACAAATGTTTCTTGAGGAAGAAGAGCACACAGAGGTGCGAGGTTTACTTGTTCAAGCAATTAATGCTTTTTATCAAAATAATTTAACTATGTTAAATATTTTTGAATCTGGTGGTGAAAATTAATGGAGTCAAAAACTATGCTTGATCAGTATCTGCTAGGACAGTCAATAGTAAAAGAACTGGTTGGAGTGGGAGCGGAGATTCGTCTCGATCTCAAATTAGCAGATAATCCTTATCTGAATGCGGGTACAGTTTCGGGAATAATCAAAGATAGCGAAGGAGCACGACTAGCTGAGGTTGTGATTAAAGTACTCGATCACGAGGGTAATCCTTTATTACATACAATTAGCAATCTAGCTGGAGAGTACTTTTTGACAAATTTACTGCCTGGCAACTATAGTCTGCTCGTGATTAAAGATGAATTTTTATTAGCTAAACAAAGAATCACCATCGAGAAACAAGCCGAATTGATTGTTAATTGGACATTAAAAAGAGATCCAAATTGGGATCTGGCAATAATCAATGGACATCTTATGAAAGCTGAAACTGGATTGCCACTTCAAGGAAGTATTTTTTTAAGTACACTTTGTGGCGGAACCAAAGAACGAATTATTGCCAAAACGATCAGTAATCAGTTTGGGCAGTTTGTCTTTCAAAATATAGTTCCAGGCAGATATCGCATAATTGCGACCGCTAATCTTTATCAGACGAAAACTGCAGAATTGAAAGTTTTACCAGGACGTAGCATTATTAATCAGGAATTTCAATTAACACTGGATCCCTTTGCGTGCTTAGGAACAACAAGTGGTCAGATTAGCGATGAACATGGTAAACCGATCAAAAATGGTTTAGTAGTGCTTTATTGTGTAGAAAATGAAAAATTTAAACCAGTTATGTTTACCCATACTAATTTTAATGGTGATTATCTGTTTACTGGGTTAAAGGAAAACAAGTATCTGATTAAGGCAAATTTGGTAAAAGATTCTGATTGCTAAAGATAATGCTCACCTACAAAAAAAATGTAAGTGAGCATTAAATTTTAACTTACTCAGTATAGCTTTTTTTGGTGGATTTAACAATATAATTTCCAGGATTTACATCATAAAAAAGATAACAACCATCTTCATTACTATAAGTAGTTTTTATTGGAAATAATTTTTCGTCGATTACTTGATAAAGAACCACCAAAGCATTTTCGAGTTTAATACCATCAGTATCAACAATAATTCCATGAATACTTCCTTTGGAATTAATTACATCTAATTCCATGATGATATCACCGGAAAGAATCTGCCCGACTTCGGTAATTGTAAACATAATAGTAGCTGCTTTGTATCCTGTAAACTCAGTGTGAATTTTATAAGAGCCTGGGAGTAAATTATTAAAAACATATTGACCATACTCATTGGTCAGTAAAAATCCGATCGAAGTTTCTGCTTGAGTTTCCGGATTAATCGAGAGTAAAGTAACAATTACTTTGTCTAAGGGTTTATCTTCTGTAGTAGTAATGTGACCCGCAATGTAGGATTGAGTGAGATTTGGATCTTCTGGCAAAATAAAATTAGATTGTACTGTCTGTCTGGGTTGAATCACTAAACCAGCATTTTTGGTAAGAAGATAGCCAGGCAAAACGGCATAGACATTATAAGTGCCTTTGTTTGGAGGAGCGGTAACTGAAAAATTACCTTCTTTATCAGAGTGGCTATGATTCAGACAATTATTCTTTTCATCTGCCACTTTGATAATTGCATTGGGAAGCGGTTCGCCGGCTTTATTTTTAACCGAACCAATAATGACGACTAATTCAGTACTTTGATTAGTTTGCAATTTTAAGTCAGCACGAACTTCATCGCCAATTTTGACAGCATGTTGTTCGGATTGAGTTAAAAGATATTTATCAATTTGAATACTCATTAAAAAATCACCTCTTTTATGAATCAAGCTTATACTTAGTATATTTTATTAAATGGATAGCTGTGACTGTGCATTTATATGAAAATTTTTAATTATGCTCACCTACAAAAAAATGTAAGTGAGCATAATTGAAATTTTTTAGCCTATCGGTGGAAGTTCCACCATATTTTTCTTGGTTGCTTTAATCAGGTATTCACCGGGATTAACATTCACAAAGAGATAGAGTCCTTCATTGTTGGTATAGGTAGTTTGAACCGGAATCAGATTTTCACCAATTACTTGGTAGAGCACTACTAAAGCTTCTGCGATGGGGTTTTCCGCTTCATCAAGAATGATTCCATTAACTGTTCCTTTGGAAGAGGCTGCATCAACTTCCATGATAATATTGCCAGAGATGATCTGGGCATTCTGGGTGATTTCAAAACTGATTAATGATGATTTGTAACCAGTAAGTTCGGTACGAATCTCATATTTCCCAATGGTGAGATTATTAAAGACATACTGTCCGTATTGGTTGGTGAGTACCATGCCGATCGTCTGACTAGTACCTGCTTTAAAAAGATTAACAATAACATTTTCAAGTGGTTTATTATTTTTATCTGTGATATGTCCAGCAACATATGATTGCGTTGCAGATGGATCAATTTTTAAAGTAAGATCGACTTCTACTGTTTGACGAGGCTGAATCACTAGACCTTCTTTTTCAGCCATCAGATATCCTGGGGCAATGGCATAAACATCATAATGTTCTTTACCTGGTGGTACGGTAATTGAATAATTGCCTTTTTCGTCGGTATATTCGTGATTTAGTCCGTTGTGATTTTGATCGGTAATTTTGATAACTGCTTTGGGGATTGGTTCGCTAGCTTCGTTAGTAATAGTACCAAAGATAACAATTGAATCAATCAGTTTATTTTCGCGCAGTTTGAGATCGGCACGAATCTCTTCGCCATTACCGATTTTTTGACGTAGTGACTGTTCGAGAATATATTTATCAGTCTGAATTGCCATTATGTAATCACTCCTCACATTTGAAGTGTTAACTTCTATAATTAATATATGAAGTAGTTGCTGAAGAGTGCTTAGACTTTAATATGATTTTTTTAATAAGACTAGCACAATCTTAAATCCTAGCTCATAGTCTAATCATAAACCCGAAATAGATTTAAGATGCATAAAAATAAACTCAGACTATGGAGGTGGCAGGAGATGGGGTTCCCACTAATTTCGCAACTGGCGGAACTGCTCTTCAACGGATTGTGGTGTTTGTTCGGGTATATTTCTAATAATAATGTTTTCCCAATGCCCCTGACTGAATCGGAAGAGGGTGAATATTTAACACGCCTGGAGCAAGGTGATGAAGCGGCACGTAATATTTTGATTGAAAGAAATTTGCGTCTGGTAGCCCATATTGTTAAAAAATTTGATAGTACCGGAGAAGATCTGGATGATCTGATCTCGATTGGCACAATTGGCTTAATTAAAGGAATTGGAACATTTAATCGTAATCGTAACACGCGACTCGCGACTTATGCGGCACGCTGTATTGAGAATGAGATCTTGATGCATCTGCGTACCACCAAAAAAAATAAGAATGATCTTTCAATTTATGATCCAATTGGTTCTGATAAAGAAGGTAATGAAATTTCGTTGATTGATATCCTGGAGAGTGGTAGTGAGTTAGTCTCTGATCAGATTGAGAATCTCTTGGAGGAAGAGCGTTTAAAAGAACGGATTACTAAATTGAGTAAACGCGAACGCAAAATTATTGAATTACGCTATGGATTACTTGATGGGACAGGGAAAACTCAACGTGAGATCTCGAAAATACTCGGTATCTCTCGTTCTTATGTCTCGCGAATTGAAAAAAAGGCGTTACGCAAACTTTTTTCAGAGATGCATGTGGCTAATGAAGGTTGAAAAGTAGGTAAATAAAGATTCAACGAGGATCAAGAAACTAAAACTTGATGCTCGTTTTTTGTGTTTGAAGTAAATTGAGCTACATACTTTCCAATAAAGATCTTTCATTATATCGAGCGAAAAGATCAATATACTTTCTAATAAAGATCTCTTATTTTATCGAGCGAAAGTATCCAAAGCACTAAGGATTTTTTACGAAGATAAAATGAATTAGATTTTCGGAAAGTATATAGGAATTCTTTGAATTTATAAGTATATTTTTACCAATAATTCAAATTAATGTTTGACATTAGCACATAAAGAATATATAATTATAATTGTAAATAAAATATTTTTATAAATGTATTAATTATTTTTTAAATTAATATGGTTTTAATTTACAATGAAAGGAGAGATTGAAATGTCAGGACAGCTCAATGTTAGTTTAGGACAAAAAATAGTAACCCAGGTTACTAATCAATTAGGTTATCAGGTTCAACTAACTGATGAGAGTGGAATAATTATTGGTAGTCAAGATGAGAGTTGCCTTGGGAAAATCTCACCAGGAGCAGTAGAAATGATTACTAATAAATTAGAGCGAGCGCTTTTTATGGAAGAATCAGCAAATCCATTAACTAAACAGGGAATTATGATGCCAATTGTTTACAAAGATCGAGTGATTGGAGTAATGAATATTTTAGGTGAATCTAAAGAATTAGTACCTTTAATGCAAGTGATTAAATTATCAATTAATACGTTGGTTGAATATGAATTATACAAAATGCAGCAAGAAATAGTAGAAGAAAAAAATTTTATCAGCATGCTTCTGGAAGATGAGAAAATTGATTTTGAAGTAGTAAGAAGTTTAGCAGAACAGCTTGGTTATTGTGAAACAGAAAATCGAATTCCAATTATGATTAATTTCATAGGGAATAAAGATCTCAAGAAGATATCGTCACTAATTTTAAAAAGTTGTCTTGGTCATCAACAGGATATTTTTCATATTAACAATAATAATTTAATTATTTTTAAATTTATACCTACAAGTTCATATCATAAAGAAAAAAACACGTTAATTAGTTATATTAATAAGCTGGAAAAAATATTTGAGAATAATCAGCAACAACAATATTTCATTGGAACTCCGCAAAATAAATATGAACTTTATCGTTTATCTTTTCAACAGTTAGAATGGTTAAAGAAACATGTTAAAACTAAGCATGAGAAAGTATATTTCT
>JBFYZC010000258.1:0-4937 GCA_041309705.1 Bacillota bacterium
ATATTTAATTTTAAACAAATGTCTTATAAATCAAATAACATCCACCCAAAATAACCAAGACTCCACAAACCTTTCGCAATATCTTAGTTGCTTTATTCTGCTCAGTCCAATTCAGATATTGCTGTACCTTTTGAGTTAAAGTTCCAGCTAAAACTATTACCGCACAATGCCCGATCCCAAAGGCTAACATTAATGAGAGCGAGAAGACAAGGTTCGTCGCGGCTACCCGAAAAGCCACTCCAAGCATTGGGGCCATATAAGCAAAGGTGCATGGTCCCAAAGCAATTCCAAAGATCAAACCCATCACCAAAGCTGCCCAATAACCTTTTTGAGTAACTGCTTGCAACTGATGACTGTTCCAGGAAAAATTAATTACTCCCAAAAGATGTAACCCAATCACCAAAAAGATTCCTGCCACGAAATAATTAGCCCAGATACCAACATCACCAAGCATCCGTCCCAAAGCAGCAGTTATTAAGCCTATTCCTGCAATTGTAATTAAAATTCCCAGCGCAAAAACCAATGACAACCCAAACGCCCTACGCACTGAGCCCTTCCCTTGATTACTAATAAACCCAATAATCAACGGAATACTCGCCAAATGACAAGGACTCAAGAGAACACTCAAGATCCCCCAGCCTAAAGCCGCTGTTAAGGCCATCAATGGTGTACCTTCGATTCCCAAAGTGGCTAACTCCAAAATCCGAGTAATCATTTTAATCCAAATTCCTTAAATTTCTTCAGAATCTCTGCTTTGGGATAAAAACCTTGGTGTCGAAAGACTTCTTTACCTTTAGCATCAAAAAAGATTTGCGTGGGAATCGCCGCGATCTGAAATTCTCTACTTAAAGCCTGACATTTATAGACATCCACAAACTGAACATCCACTTTCCCTTTTAACTCTTTGGCTAACTCCTCCAAAATTGGCGTCATCATTTTGCAAGGCACACAAGTAGTCGAGCCTAATTCCATCAACATTAAACGTTTATTCTGACCAGGTTTCAAATAATTAGTACTTGCCTCAATCACCTTGCCACTAGCTAATTTCTCACTTTTAGCTGCATCTGCAATCTCTGATAAATGAAAAAATCCATTGTTTTGATTAGTTTCTAAGAGATAAGCACAGAGCAAAAAACCCACGATCATAACAGCTTTACTAATCGTTTTCAAACTCTTTCTCATCACCTTAACTCCCTTATCCTTTATTTGATAATCAAATTAACACTTACAACCTTCATCACAACTACAAGTACTTTTACAACAAAGATTATCCTCGACCAGCTCTCCTGCATACTCAATCGCTTCAGTCGGGCATAACCCTTGGCAACCATGACAACCGTGCACACAGCCTTCCGGATAAACCACTACTACCTTATCACCTTCTTTTTGATAAACTCCATGAGTACATTGGGCAAAACACGCCCCACATGCCAGACATTTTTCATAATTTAAAATTGGATACCAAGTCTTAGACATTTCTACCTCTTCCCTTCTTTATTTTTTCTCCAACCACATTACTATATGGTGTTTTAGTAATATAGTTACCAAAAAAATTAAGGTTCATTAATAACTGTATGCGCCTCAATTTTTTTAGTTAAAACTTGATTGACACAATTAAAAAAACCATTAATACAAGGAATCGTGAGTGAGTAATAGACAAACATCCCTTGTTTCTTAGCCTCTACAATCCCAGCTTGCTTTAGAACTGCTAAATGTCTTGAAAGGTTTGACTGCTCACAATTCAAATGTTGCATTAAATCTTGCACACAACACTCGCCATTTTGAAGCTCATCTAAAATCGCCAAACGCAACGGATGACCAAGCGCTTTAAAGACCGTAGCTCGCTCTTGATTCAATCTATTTTCCCAAGTTGACATTCCACTCACCTAAATTACTATATTATCATATAGTTATATATTACTTCAAAATTTTCAGGTTGTCAATAATGGAAAAATCAACCTCACTTCTGATTCAAGGTAGTACTCTGATGCAATAATTCTTGTACCAGATCCCTCTTCTCCCAAAGGGCACAGCCACCATTGCCATGTTCAGATAATAGTTGATGATTTTCACGTAGAATAGCTAAAAATTTCGAGCGCAATGCCTCACGTAATGAGTAATCTTTTAAACTAAGGTCAGAGTATGGTGCAAACGGACATGGCTCCAAACCACCATTAGCATTGAGATGCACAAAACCTCTCCCCGAAGCAAGACAGCCACCAAAAGCTTCCTCGTCACCTGGAAAGCCGATAAAGATTCCAGGATAATTCTGTCGCCATTGATGCAAATAACCGAGTAATTTAGCTCGTTCTTGCTCTGTCAAAACCAAATCCTCTGTTGCTGGCGAGACTGGTACATACTCTACGAAAATAAAAAGTTTACATCCTTTCTGACGCAACTTAGTGATAAAATCATCACTGGTAACAGTAGCAAAGTTCTCACGGGTCACCGTCACTGAGACTCCATAAAAAATTCGTTCTGCTTGCAGCTCTGTCATTACTGTCTGAAGATTCTGATAAACCCCCGCACCACGTCGCTGATCGGTATTTTCCGCCAACCCTTCTAAACTTAAAATAGGAATCAGATTCCGTGCTGCTTTTATTTTTCTTAAAAACTGCTGCTCGATTAAGGTTCCATTAGTAAAGACCGGAAAGATCACTTCTGGAATTCCCATTGCCGTTTCAAGAATCTCCATGCGTGTTAAAGGCTCACCACCAGCCAGAAGAATAATTCCAATCCCCAAACCTCTTGCTTCCTCAAAAACTCGCCGCCATTCATCGATAGTAAACTCTGTACCACCACACTTTGGTTGTGCCATCGCATAACAACCATGACATCTAAGATTACACTGTTTGGTGATACTTGCAATCATAAAAGGTGGAATCTCTTCACCTTGAGCTTGATACTTTCTACGTCGCGCTACAGCTCTACGCTGTTCCCAGATTGTTCGCAATACAAAAAGCGCTTGAGCTGGTTCATGCCAAGATGCTTTTAAAGCATCATAAAAAGTATTCTTTACTGAGCGATTTAACAAGTTACTATAATCAGTTACTTCATTCATCGTAAAACCCTTTCCATGTACTTAACAATAATCCCAAATAGAATTGTATTCGCTTGTTAAACGTACGAGAACACTTTTTTATTTCATTTCTTTAAAAGATAATTTAAATACCAGCTATATATTTTACGATAAAGATCTTTTATTTTACTGAGTGAAAATATCTATATAGTTCCCAATAAAGATCTTTTATTTTATCGAGTGAAAATATCCAAAGCACTAAGGATTTTTCGCGAAGATAAAATGAATTAGATCTTTTGGAAAGTATATAAATCAACTAACACCCAAGTGAATTATTATACTCAACCCGCTTCACTTTCCATTTTGGCTTGTAGAATAATTTTTAAAATATAATCAACTTTATGCAATTGATAAGCTTGATTATCGTTAACATATTGCAATCCCAAACGCTGCTTTAATCCAGAGTAAGCTGCAGCGGCATCACGATGACTACGTAAATAATCACGAAAGATCAAATAATCATAATAAATCTGACTTCCCTGCACCAAAATATGTAGACAATGCGTGTTAAATCCATTGGCACCTTTAACAAAAAGCAAACAACCTGGCAGCTCCATGTTACCACGATATTGATAACCACTATGTTCCAAGATAGGAATACACATCTGCCCTTCATCATAATCAGCAACTACTGCCATGATATCAATAATTGGTTTCCCCGAAAGTCCTGCAATTGAAGTACTGCCAATATGATGCAGTTCCTTAATATATACTCCAATCAAGGTACGCAGCAGCCTTTCTTCTGCTTTGTACACTAAAGGCCAGCCAGGATTATATGGTACTACCCTTACCATTCCGTCAGGTAATCCTATCATATAAGTCCCTCATTTCATGTAATTAATATTAATCTAAAGATTTATTTATCGCCAGTCACAAAACTAAAAATGGTACTTGAAACTATCTCACGCTTATATTCACTGACAATTCGATAATAATATTTTTTTCCCGGAGTTAATTCATCTACTAGTAAGCCCTCGCTGTCATCATAACCTCCTACATCACTGACCAATTCCATACTTTTAATTGTTCTTCCCATAAATAACCGTACATGTGCCCCTTTATTAGTTTTAAAAAGAAATTTCACTGTATCATTGGAGAGATTAACTACCTCCTCTACATTGGTAAGTATAATCTCAGATTTACTTTCAGCAGTAACAACACTTGTGATTCCAACTAAGACCAATAACATTAAATAACAGAAAAATTTAGTAACTCTCTGACTCATCTTTAACAACCTCCATTATTATAGATATGAAACTTCTTCCTTAATTAGCAGTTACATTTGTAAGAACCCAAAATGGAAACGATTAAAAATTATTCGTAAAAAAAATGGGAACATCAAACATTCTTACTGCCTAATACCATAATATCCTATTTTTTACCAAATGTGAATCACTAAATGAAAAAAAAAAATATTTTTTTTAAGCTTAACTTTCGCAACCTCCATCATGTGAATAAAACATATCTAGGATTACAACTCGTCTATTCACTTAAATATTCAAAAAAAATAATAAAATTCAAATGTTCGGAAGGATAAATTAAATAAATATATAATTAATATAATGCGAAAAATATTTTCGCAATTAATATTCTTAAGGAGGTTTTTTTCATGATGAAACTTTCATCCCACAAGTATCTCTATTGGTTGCTGCTTCTCCTAATTGCCTATTGTGGAATTAATGTTTGGGCTGTTACTCCGGATTTTTTCAGTATGGATGCTTCCGCTATTTTAATTGAAAAAAGCTCTTTAGAATCAGCGAATCAAACCAATCTTTATCAAAATGAAGTTACGCCTGTATCTGATTCCCTCGTACAACAGTATGTCAATCAAAAATCGCTCGAAAAGCTCACTACTACT
>JBFYZC010000259.1:0-17620 GCA_041309705.1 Bacillota bacterium
CTCACTACTCTCACCTTTACTGTATTGGAGATCAGCTTTACTTGAAACATATTTTTAAAACCATATCTTTTCCCCATTCCTATTTCTGATGGTTTCGGTTGATACTCCAATCTGATAAAAAATTCTTTAGCATTACCCAAAATAATCGTATCACCTTTTGAATTAACCAACATATATTGATATTTCAACCTCCAATTAGATATTTTCCATTTTTTCTTTAGTTTATATCTATAACTAAAATCCCTCCGTTTTAAAGTTTTTAATAGAAAAAATTCATCTTTTTCAGGATAAGGTCTTGAATATATAAGAAAAACCCCATTATCCCCTTTATGTCCAGCGTATCCATCGAAATTTTTATTATTCAAATCATAAATACTTTTATAGAACAAATAATCATTAATATTAAATTGGAATCTCGAAAATGAGTAACTACTTTTTGTGGGGTTTATCAGTGAAAAAGTAATTTTAATCTCATCGCCCACTCGCATTATCTTTTTATCAGTTGATACTCTAGCATATACTGCATTTGTTTGACAAAACACCTCACCAGGCTTTATTATGACTAATAAAAAGATAACAACTAAAATTTTCAAGAAATTTCTTCTCAAAATCATATTATTCACCTCCAATTTTGTGTTTATAATTTTATATTTCAAGGATATCTCTGTGGGATAGCAGATTATATAGTCAATCTTTTTCATGGATATAATTTGTACAAAATAACCTTATCAGTTTTCACCATTGAACGTATTTTATTTTTATCCAATATAACATTTATTTGATATCCATTTGTAATTAAATTATTAATTTTTGGAATTCGATCACAAATTACATTGCATTTTTTATCATTTGACCATTCAATCATAATAGCTGTACATTCCGGAAATTTAATATATATCTGTTCTTCTGGTATCTCTTTTTTATTATAACTTCCACCTATAATATAGATATAGTCATGATGTTCCCAACCTATAGAACTTTGAAGCAAAACAGTTATCATATTATTTTTTGATGGTGAATAAAATTTTCTCGATTCAATACCTCCTTTTAAAGTAATAGATAAAACAAAAAATACCAACAACAATAAGGATATCATTGTTCCTAAAAATATTCCTAAAAACAGCACCACTATTTTAAATAAATCCAAATAATACTTTTTAACATTCATCACTTTCACCAACCATTTTTCTAAGTCATTTTTGATAATTGATGTCACAATATCCGAATTTTGAGATTCTATATTGTACCATTACTTCTCCAGATAATGGGGCTTTTCCATAGTCTTTGTCAAAATATGCTTTAATTACACCTTTCATTTGATCCATATATTTTTCGGTAAAGATCTTTCGTTATATCGATCCTTAGTAGGGACAGGTCGCGACCTGTCCCTACTAAGGATTTTCCGCGAAGATAAAATGAAATAGATCTTTCGGAAAACATCCACTCTCTCCAATCCGGGAAAATCTTTCTCCAAAGTTGGAGATTAAATTTCCAAAGTCGGAAATTGTTTCTCCAATCTCGGAAACTCCATCCCCAATGTCGGAAACTCTCTCTCCAAAGTCGGAAATTTAATTTCCGAAGTCAGAAACTCTTCCTCCGATGTCGGAGATTGTTTCTCCACGATCAAACCAATCCTTAACGTCAAAGTAAATTTCATTTCTCGCTTCGCGCATCTCACCTCCACAAGATGGAGTATGATTACTGGCGTAAATTTAGCATTGAAGATCAACACTAAGTTTCCAGAAAAAAGCCAGCCATCGCGGCAAGAAGGCTTTGATGGCCGGGGTTAATTAATCTAGCAAACTATCTCATCGGTCAACTTTTAAAAAATACCAATTATCTCTCATCTTTTTTATAGCAAAATCATCTTTAGCATACTCTGGTTCTTTACCAGTTTTTGAATAGATAAACTCCTCCCAATATTGAAATGATTTATAAATAACTATGTCTATAAACAAGTCATCCCCATTGCGTTTCACACGTATTTCTTCCATAAAAGATAAATCCTTAAATTTCGAAGCCAACTTATGTGTGCCAGTATTTAAATTCTGTTCTTCAACCATTTGAACAATTTCCATATATTCCGTATAGTTCTCTTTAAATATCTGATCAATATCTCGTTTATTATCATGATGCTCGTTATAATAAAAAAACAAAAATGGCAAACAAAAAAGCGAGAAACACATTATAAAAGCAAAAATAATTTTCAAAAACTTCATCTCACAACTCTCACCTTTACTGTATTGGAGATCAGCTTTCCTTGAAACATATTTTTAAAACCATATCTTTTCCCTGCAGATATCTCACCTAATGTTGGTTGATACTCTAGTTTAATAAAAAACCCTTTAGCATCATCTAATATAATTGTATCTTTCTTTTTATCAATCAAAATATATTTAAACCTAAGTTTATAATTAGATATTATCAATCTCCTCTTTAACTTATATTTAAAAATAAAATCTTTTTGCTTTGATGCTTTCAGTACAAAAAAATCCTCTAACATAAAAGAATGAAGACTATGTGATAACAAATCCCAATATGGTCCAGCATATCCATCAAAATGTTTATTTTGCGAATTATAAACACCCATATAAACTAAATAATCATTAAAATGATAAAGTGAAAATGTATAGTCCTTATTTGTGGAATTTATCAATGAAAAAGTAATTCTAATCTCATCGCCCACCCGCATTATCTTATTATCAGTTGATACTCTAGCATATACTGCATTTGTTTGGCAAAATACCTCACCAGGCTTTATTATGATCAATAAAAAGCTAATAAGCAAAATTTTCAAGAAATTTCTTCTCAAAATCATATTATTCACCTCCAATTTCGCATTGATAATTCTATATTTTAAGGCTATCTCTGCGAGATAGCCCTTGCTAATATATTCAACTTTTGCATATATATTTTCCAGTAAAGATCTTTCATTTTACCGAGTGAAAATATCCAGCGTACTAAGGATTTTTCACGAAGATAAAATGAATTAGATTTTCGGAAAATATATAGCATTCACATAATGAATTGCTATTTTTTATTTACATTCCTACAAAACCGCCTGCAACCTAACTGACAAAAGCGAATTTCGTTCTTCAATCCGGTTATTCTTCACCGCAATTGCCAGAGCTTTCTTCGTTCCAAGCAGTACTACCATCTTCTTAGCTCGGGTCACTGCGGTATAGAGCAGATTACGTTGCAGCATCAAATAATGTTGCGTGGTCACTGGCATCACCACCACCGGATATTCGTTTCCCTGACTTTTATGTACCGAGATCGCATATGAAAGTACCAGTTGATCCAGTTCGTCTGCTTCATAGACTACTTCCCGTTCCCCTTCAACCTCCGGATAAGCCACCTTTAACTTCCGTTCCTCAGGATCAATCTCACGAATCCGTCCAATATCACCATTAAAGACCAGTTTTTGATATTCATTACGAATCTGCATCACCTTGTCCCCGACCCGAAAAGTATTATACCCTGTCTTGAGTTCCACTTTGTCAGCTTGAGGAGGGTTCAAAGCTTCCTGTAGGCAGAGATTCAAATTATCAACCCCAGTGATCGTCCGACGCATCGGCGCCAGCAGTTGAATGTCCTCAACTGGATCACAACCCAAATATTTCGGCAGACGCGTTCGCACCAATTCTGGTAGCATCTTTAAGATCTCTTCTGGCTCTTCGTACTTGATAAAGAAGAAATCCTGAGTGGTAGTTAGCACCGGAAACTGCCCTTCATTAATCCGATGGGCATTGGCGACAATCAAACTCTCCTGGGCCTGACGGAAGATAACATTCAGCCGTACCGTAGGTACTTTCTCGGAATTAATCAGATCACGCAAGACTGAACCCGCCCCAACTGAAGGAAGTTGATCCACATCACCCACAATAATCAGGCGCGTTCCGGGTGCGATTGCCTTTAATAAATGGTAAAAAAGCAAGAGATCAACCATGGAAAACTCATCAATGATCACTACATCTGCTTTTAATGGTTCATCCTCGTTATACTGAAACTGTCCGCCACCTTCTTCTTCGTTACCATAACCAAGCAAGCGATGAATTGTCTTCGCGGGTTGTCCGGTAGATTCCGAAAGACGTTTCGCAGCTCGTCCGGTTGGTGCTGCTAGCAAGACCTTCTGCTGTGCTGCTTTAAACATATGCAGGATCGCTTTGACAATCGTAGTCTTGCCCGTTCCTGGACCACCCGTAATCACCAAAATTCCATTCTCAACTGCCTGAATCACTGCTTCCCGTTGTTTTTCCGCCAATTTGATCTCCGTTGCCGCAGTGAAATTCTCTAGCTCTTGATCAGGTTTGATCAATAAACGATCAACTTCTGCCCAAGCTAGATCGCGTACTTTATGCGCCACACCAATCTCACTATAGTAAAACGGTGCTAAATAAAGAATGCTTGCTTCAGATATTCTTTCACGAAAGATCTCCTTCTCTGCAATCAGTCCCGCGATCTCAGTGGCAATCTGTTCTTTTGCTACTCCCAATTCTTGCGCAGCTTTAGCAAAGAATTCCTCTTCCAAGGCATAGACATGTCCATCACTACTGTTTTCATTCAACCAATAACGAATTCCTGCTCGTACTCGATAAGGTGAATCATTACTGATTCCCAGTTTCTGCGCAATCTGGTCAGCTATCTTAAAGCCGATTCCAAAGACCTCATCGGCTAAGCGATACGGATTCTCGCGTACAATTTTAATCGCTTCGTGTTTATATTTACGATAGATTTTCAAGGCATAAGCTGGAGTTACTCCGACTCCCTGTAAAAAAACCATCATCCGTTGAATCTCATGATGCTCCTTTAGCCCTTGGCTGATTCGCTCTGCTTTGGCAAGACTGATTCCTGGTAGTTCAGTTAGTTTATCGTAATAGTTTTCAATTACTGTTAATGTCTCTAAACCAAATTTCATGACTAATTTTTGCGCAGTCGAAGGACCAACTCCCTTAATCAAGCCACTACCCAAAAAGCGTTCAATGCCCAGCCGTGTCTGCGGCACTCGGCTCTCCCATTCCGCGATCTGAAACTGTTGCCCATAGTCTTTGTGCTGAATCCATTCCCCACGCACCAACAAGCCTTCGCCTATATAAAGTTGGGGTAAATTACCAACAATTGCTACTATTTCACCATTATCCAGCTTTAGCTTTGCTACCGTATAGTAGGTTTCTTCATTATAGAAGGTAATTCGTTCGATATTTCCATTTAATTCAATCATGACTAATCCTATCTTTTCAAGTATAATAGGCTAAACTCTGCAATTCCAGGCTTACATCCGCAGTCTGTAACTTTATTCCCGGAGGAAGCTTTAGTGAAGCTGGCACAAAATTCAAAAAAGACTTTACTCCGCTTGCAATACAGCAATCGACCACTTCTTGTACATTAACCGCTGGAAAAGCTAGAATCATCATTTTAATCTGATACTTTTCAATTCCGGATGTTAGTTCTTGCAAACTAAAAATCTCTACCCCAGCAATCTGCTGCCCTATTTTTTTCGGATCAATATCAAATAATGCCACGATCTCCAAGGGATGATGCATCCGATTTTTTTGATGATAACGTACCAGAGCTTCCCCAAGATTTCCCGCTCCGATTAAACCCACCCGGACTTCGTGGTCTAATTTTAGAATCTTCCGCAATTCATCACGCAAAGAAGTAATATGATAACCCACCCCTTGTTTGCCAAAAACACCAAAATAGGAGAGATCCTTCCGCAATTGACCAGAGGAAGAACCAATCATTTGGGCTAATTGCTCTGAAGAGATAATCGGGTTTTCATCTGGTTCTAAAATTTCTAATGCCCGTAAATAAAGCGGCAATCTTCTGATTACAACATCAGGAATCTTGCCTTGTTGTTTCATAAAAAACAGCTCCTTTGAAACACCACTTATTTATATATACAAAACAAAATATTCCACCTAAAAATAATTTTTCCTGCTAAAAGAGATAACTAAAAAACCCTGTTACAGAAGACCTCTATAACAGGGTAGCTACTTATTCTAAATTTCAAGGCATTTTATCTAACACATCAATAAAATCTTCAACCTTTGTTAATTCACAAAAATTATCTATCGTGCCACCATTTTTTGCAAAAACTTTACCTTTGCGATCAATATAGACAACTGCCGGAGAGAATTCAATTCCATATTTCTCTGGAATTTCTTTGGTCATACCATGCAAACATCTAAAAGTATATCCTTCTGCTTCGATGTGTTCTTTAACCATTTCCAGATCACCTTCACTGTCATCAGATATTGCCAAAATAACAACATCCTTCAGCTTCTTATCATATAATTCTTGTACCAGTTTTAAGTGTTCTCGACATTCAAAACACATATATCCCCAAAAATATAAGACTACCTTCTTACCATAAAAATCACCCAGACTCACTAGATTACCATTTAGATCATTTAACTTAAAATCATCAGCCGGATCAATCGTTGGCGTTGGTTTTGATTGATTATTACATCCTACCATTAACCCTAAAATTAATAAGCTAAGTAGTCCAATTAAAATTAACCTACTGTAATTTTTCATCTCTTTCCCTCCTAAATTTAAAATTAAAGTCAAGGAATCTTATCTAATAAATCTATATAATCATCTACTGTCTCATTATGAAAGCCTACTTTTTTAAAATTCACTTCACCATTTGAGTCAAGAAAGACATTGGTAGGCAACCCAGTAACTCCATATTTACTAATTGCCTTACGTGAAGGATCGGCTAAAAATTTAAAACTATATTTAACCGCCATCCTTTTAATATCATTGATTGAATCATTGGAAATTGCCAAAATCATTACGTCTGCAAGCTTTTTATCTGCCAACTGTTGAATTACTGGCAATTCTTGTTGACACGGACCACAACTTTTACTACAAAAAACTAATAAAATTTTTTTCCCTAGATTTTGAGCTACAATCTCTTCACTCCAATTATCAATCTGAATCTCTGGCACTGGCTCTGAACTCCCACCACAACCAACCATTAAAACCAGCAAACTTAATAAGGCAAGTATAAAAATCGGAGATCGCTTCATTGGTACCCTCCCTTAAAATTAATACTTACAAAGGGCAGACCCCACCTTCACATTGCTTACCACTACCCGATTTAGCTGCACCTTTTTTAATCACAATCCCTTCGGCAATCCGTAAATTACTACCGATTACCAAAAAATATCTTGCATAGTCAAGCCAAACACTTATGGTCATTTTTTCTCGATTCCGTTCTTGAGCATCAAGCTCAATCAGTTGCTTCGAATCACGACTCAGGCAAAAAATACTCAAATTCTCCAACTTTAAATCTTCAGGAATCATTTCGGGCGCTACTTTAAATTGCACCAATATCTTCTCATTTCCAACTCCACTTAGATCAGCTGGCTCAAATTTATACAAAGCCGAAACCGAAGTAAATCCATTGGGCAGATTTACTTCCGAAAGATCTGGTTCGGCTTCACAAGACAGCGTAATCTTTTTTTCCCCATCCTCCAGTGGAATCGAGACTTCTAAATTATCACATTGCAAAACCTTAAATTTACTCTCTTCTGCCCTTACTTGCTGAGCTGGGATTATTAGCAACATCGCTAGTAAGGCAATTACCTTCCAAGATTTCATTATCAGTTTCACCTCCTTTCAAAAACATTTTACTGCAACCGTCTTTTATTCTTGCTTCAATTTAATTTTAACATATTTATAATAATAGATCTATTTATATTGTTTCAAAAATTCATAATTGTTTTATATACGCTTACAATTTAATTTGTAACTCTCGTTTTTCATCACCACAAAAAAGCGATCACCCGCAGGCAATCGCTTAACACTTATATTTATAAATTCAAAATTCACGTCTTCAAAGTAGTAATCTGCACTGGAATCATCTGCTCTCCAATTGCAAAGCCACATTTCTCATAAAAACCCACTGCTGTTTGATAAGCAATCAATACTTTACGATAGTAATCATGATACTTAACGAGCATTAACTCCACCAATTTTTGCCCAATTCCATGTCCTTGATATTCCGGTCGTACCAAAAGATAATGGAAATAAGCCGTCATGCTGCCATCATCAAGACAATTCATCAGCCCTACCAATTTTCCCTCATCCCATGCCGAATAGACAGTACTGGAATTTTTCAGTGCAATTTGTAATTTTTCAGGATAATTACCTGAATCCCAATTTAGTGATAAAAATAATTCTTGCAACTGATTAGTTGTAAATTCTTTTAGATCATAATACTTAATCTGCATCAATCAAAACCCACCTTCGCTATACTAAACTTAATGCTTCATCAATTTGATAAGTACGCATCAGATCAGCAAATGTCTCCCGCCGACGAATTAAGACTGCAGTACCATTTTCACGAATCAAGACTTCCGCTGGACGCAACCGCGCATTATAGTTGGAACTCATGGTATAACCATATGCTCCGGCATCCATTACCCCCAAAAGATCTCCCACTTCAATCAATGGTAGTTCACGTTCGGCTGCAATAATATCGCCACTCTCACAGATATTTCCGACTACTGTCACCTTGTGTGCAGTCAAATTTTCTCTCATTTGCCGGCTATAAACCTCAATTTCATGATAGGAATCATATAATACTGGTCGGGCTAGTACATTAAAACCCAGATCTGTTCCTACATAATTTATGCCATAATTCTCTTTTGTCGCATGTACCGTCCCGAGCAACACTCCACATTCTGCTGGCAGATATCGCCCTGGTTCAATCTCAAACTTAATTGGCGTCGGATAAGTAGCTGCCCATTCTTTTAAAATCAATTCTAACTCTCTTCCTAAAATCGCCAAATCCAAACCCGCCTCAACAGTCTGTTTACGATAGGGAACGCCAAAGCCACCTCCAAAATTCACAAACTCCAGCTTCTCAAATTCTGCTGCCAGCTCCAGTAAAGCACGCACCCCGTCTAAATATGGTTCTGGTTGCATAAAAAGCGAGCCCAAATGTTGATTGATTCCCACCAGTTGCAGATTATATTTGAGAAGTAGCTCTTTAACTTGGGTAACCTGATTTCGATTCACCCCAAATTTCGTCTGTTTTCCCGAGGTCACTACTTTTTGATGATGCCCCACTCCAAATTGCTGATTAAAACGAACTACCACTCTGCCACTCGGATTTAGCCTACCATACTGCTCTAATTGACTTAAAGAGTCCACACTTATTAAAACCTGACGCACAATTGCGTGACTCATCTCAAGCTCAGAAACATTATTCGGCACATATAAGATCTCCTCTGGCAGAAACCCTGCTGCTAATGCTAGCTCAATCTCACCATCAGACATTGCGCCAACTTTGACCCCTTCACTTCTGATAATCTTTAGTAACTCCAGATTAGCATTGGCTTTCATCGAATAATGTACTCCAAAGCTCTGTCTTGTTACTAGATTCACCATCTCGCGACAACGTTGCCGTAAAATCGCTTCATTATATACATAGAGCGGACTGCCATATTTAGCTACTAACTCCTCTGGAGTATAATTGCCATAAAATGCTGTTTGCTCAGTATAATAGTTTCTCATCCAGCTCATCCTTTCCCCAGCTTAAATCAATCTTAATGCTACAATTTCTTCCGAAAACCACGTACTGCCTCAACTTGGTAACCCATTGCTGCGTAGAGCCAATGCGCCTCACGTCGCTGCTCCCCTGAGACCAGCATGATATAGTAACAGCCATGCTCTTGCGCTATCTCTTCAACTCTTTGCATCAGCATTCGTCCCAGACCATGGCGGCGAAATTTACTACCTACAATCACGTTCTCTACCACCATAAATGCTCCCATTAGATCATGACAGAGAATTCCGAGGATTGAGCCGGCTAACTTCCCCTGATACTCCACTCCCAAAATTGAATAAGTAGGTAAACTGTTATATTGCGCAAAATTCTCCGCGAGCTGTTCAACCGAGATAACTTCGTGCATCAATTCCGTATAAAGCTCAGCCAGCTCTGGCAGATCAAGCTCAGTTAATTTTCTAACCCTCATCTTCACTGTCTCCTTATCTAAATGAATTCAACTCAATTAGCTTAATCTCATTTTTCAAAGACTCTTTAATCAATTGCACCAGATTTTTATTCTGCGAATACAGACAAGTCCCACCTGCTGCCCCTTCAAACTCTCCCGTCAAAACATCTGAACTATCTGCAATCAAACGCACTTGACCCGCTTCTTTCACTGTATGGTGAATAATCATTCCTGATTCAACAAATGACGGATTAGTAATCAAAACCACTTTCAAACCCCGCGCTACTGCTGCAATTAACTCCTGACTAATCAATTCCAATTCTGCGAACGACCCAGAAAAATAAATCCGTCTTTCTGCTCCGTTGATAATGTTACGCATCTTATTCAAGATATGTTCACGTCCGACAATCGTGATAAATGGTGCGACTGGCGTTTCAGGTAGCGGAGCATTCGCAATCAAATACTTTAGATTCTCTGCTAATTGATGACGTAGATTTCCAGCCAACTCCACTGGCGGAACAGAGGTATATTTGGTTAACTCATCCGTCTCAACCCGATACGCTCCACCTTTCTCAATTAGACTGTTTAAAGCCAAATAGACATTCGAGCGCGGGATCCCACTCAATTTGGCTGCCTCATAACCAGATAGCACTCCTTCTTTACACAGGGTTAGGTAGAGCAGAGATTCATGTTTGGTGAGGCCTACTTTCATTAAACATTCAATCAGATCCATTACCATCCTCCTTAGTGGTTCTATTTAGAACCACTATAACTTAAAAACAAAAATTTGTCAATCATCTACTGATTATGCCACCAAAAGTGTCAAAAAAAATAAGGAGATGTCGCAAAACTGCTTTCAACAGTAGTTAGCAACACTCCCTTATTATTTTTTCCTATATTTTATATATTTTCCAAAAAATCTAATTAATTTTATCTTCGTGAAAAATCCTTAGTGCTATCTATACTTACTAAAAGATCTAATTCATTTTATCTTCGCCAAAAATACATAGTGCTATGGATATTTTCACTAGATAAAATAAAAGATATTTACAGGAAAATATTTAGTCAAACTAATTATTGATTATGCCACTAAAATTATTTTAGTCAAATATTCAATGCAAGATATAGTGTCACAACGCATTAACGTGCAGTATATCTTGTATTGAATGTTAATTTGACTTACTTTTTGGGGTTTAATCATTATTTAGTCAGATAGTAAATCTTCTTCGATCTTTTTTAACTCCATACCCTCAATAGTATAATCAATGCAGATTAAAGAGTTTTCATCATTATTCAAATTAATCCGCAATGGTTTGTCAAGCAGTTCACCCGAACGATTATAATAAATTGACAGCTCTGGACGAAATGGTTCACCATGGCTAATTCCAATCACTTTACCAATCTCACCAGTATTTAACTTAATAAAAGTTCCAATTGGATAAACTGCCATTGCACTAATAAAAGCTTTTAAAATCTCCATTCCAAAAAGCTTTGATTGTTTAAATAAATTTTCCAGCGCATCACGTGGTGTTAAACGAGCACGGTATTTACGTAAGGAGATACAAGCATCATAAACATCAGCAACTGCAATAATCTTAGCAAATAAATGAATCTCTGCCTCAACTAACCCCTGTGGATACCCACTACCATCACAACGTTCATGATGTTCACGTATCCCACGCAAGACTGCTTCTGAAAAGTCTTCTGTATCACCTAATGAATCTGCCCCTAATTTAGGATGACGTTTAATTTCTTGCCATTGCTCTGGAGTAAGTCGCTCTTTTTGATCATAAATTTCACGCTCAATCTTGGTCATTCCAATATCATGCAATAAAGCTGCCATTCCCAATTCACGTAGTTCTAAGGCGCTCAAACCAAGTTCACGCCCAATAATCAATGACAGCACCGAAACATTAACCACATGCGAAAAAATATAATGATCATACTTTTTTAAATGACTAAGATTCAACAATATATTAGAATTAGTGTCAATTTGATTCTTAAGTTCACCGACCATCCCCTTCAGCATATTTGGATTAAGTTCACTAGGATCATCCATTGATAGCATTAAATTTTCAGTCAAATTTATTACTCGTTCATGAATCTGCGAAACCTCAGCAATTAATTTTTTCTCTTCTTTTTCTAAAAGAACATCAGTTTTTTCTTCAATCTCCAACTCAAGGTGCGACCAGGCAGTTAATTTGCGAATCAGATCTCCAGTGACCTTCATTCCTTTACGCGCCAACAAGAGACCATTTGGATTATGAACATCACGCGCCAGAATCATTCCTGGTACTAGATCTGCTGTTTTAATCACTTTCATTGAACATCCCTCGCGAGCACTTTTTAATAAACTTATTATTTATCTGCTTCGCGCAGAGCAATATTGATGGTTAGCTCTCCAATTTCAGAAATAATTGGTACTACTAATACTTGTGAATCCTTTACTGAAACACGAACATCTTTACCAATAAATAACGACGGTGGAGTTACATTGCAGATAAAGCCATTCTCACTTAATTCAGTTGCCGCATTGCCAGTAATAATATTTCCCATCTCACTAACCGCACTTTTACATAATTCATCCAACTCCGTCACAGGCATCCCCATTAACATAAACGAAGCAATCTTTAGTGCCGTATCCGAATCTATGCTATAAATTACCTGTCCTAAAACATCACCAGTTACTCCGACTACTGTATTCACATCTTTACCCTCAATTGGGGATGGTACTAAACGCAAATTTCCTTTATTGGCTTTAATTTTACCAAACCGCTCTAAAACCATAAATGCTGAATTTACAAAAGGATTAATAAACTCAACCTTCATCATTTTCAAATCGCCCCCTATCAAATTATTAAATCCAATTTTTCTACAAAAAAAGAAACGCTTCGATTTGAGCGTCTCTCTTAACTTAACTTAAATTTATAATTACCAGTTACCCTATTTTTTATTAAAAATAATTTTCTCTTCAATAATTTTTGTAGTAATCACTGTTCCTGATTCTAGCTTACCCATTAAAATTTCTTCCGAAAGCGGATTTTCAATCAATCGTTGTACAGCACGACGCAATGGACGTGCTCCAAAAAGTGGATCATATCCTTCCTTTGCCAAGAGATCCTTGACTTCTTCAGAAATCTCCAGTTTGATCCCCTTCTCATTTAACTGCTTAATTACTGGTCGAGTCATCAGATCTACAATCTGCTTGATCTCAGCTTTTGTTAAAGCATGAAAGACAATTACCTCATCCACCCGGTTCAAAAACTCTGGTCGAAAAGTTCTTTTTAACTCATCTAGAACTTTATCTTTCATCTTATTGTAGCTATTCTGCTCTTCATCCTGATTAATCTGAAAGCCCAGCGTTCCTTGATGTTCAATCAAATTAGCTCCCACATTCGAGGTCATAATCAAAACTGTATTTCGAAAATCAACCGTACGACCATGCGCATCTGTTAAACGTCCATCATCCAGTACTTGCAACAAAATATTAAAAACTTCTGGATGTGCCTTCTCGATCTCGTCTAACAAGACTACTGAATATGGTTTACGCCGCACCTTCTCAGTTAACTGTCCTCCTTCATCATACCCAACATACCCAGGCGGTGAGCCAACCAAACGGGAAACCGCATGTCGCTCCATATATTCTGACATATCAATTCGTACCATCGCATTTTCATCACCAAAGAGTGCCTCTGCTACTGCCCGTGCTAACTCAGTCTTACCTACACCAGTCGGTCCAAGGAAGATAAATGAACCAATTGGGCGTTTGGGATCTTTCAAACCAGCCCGTGCTCGTCGTACTGCTTTCGCAATCGAGTCCACTGCTTCACTTTGTCCGATTACTCTTTGATGCAAGATCTCTTCCATCTTTAAGAGCCGTTCACTCTCTTCTTGTTGTAGTTTCATCACTGGAATTCCGGTCCAATGAGAGACTACATAAGCGATTTCTTCTTCGGTAACTTTCGAATCAACCATCCCACGTTTACTCTTCCATTCATGATGTAAGTTCTCTAATTCATGACGTAATTTCTGTTCTTGATCTCTTAATTGTGCTGCTTTTTCAAATTCTTCATTTTTAATAGCTGATTCTTTCTCTTGTTGTAACCGATTGACCTCATCTTCTAAATGCTTTAAATTCGGCGGAGCAGTGGTTGTTTGTAAACGAACCCGCGAAGCAGCTTCATCAATCAGATCAATTGCTTTGTCAGGTAAAAATCGATCGGCAATATAACGATCGGAAAGATTAACTGCCGCTTCAATCGCCGCATCAGTAATTTTGACACGATGATGTGCCTCATAACGATCGCGTAGTCCTTGCAGAATCAAAGTCGTCTCTGCCAGACTAGGTTCACCTACCATAATTGGTTGAAACCGTCGTTCCAAAGCAGCATCTTTCTCTACATGTTTACGATACTCATCCAGGGTTGTCGCTCCAATACACTGTAGCTCACCACGCGCCAAGGCTGGTTTAAGAATATTTGCCGCATCAATTGCACCTTCCGCCGCCCCAGCTCCAATCAACGTATGCATCTCATCAATAAACAGAATAACATCACCGGCATTACGGATCTCTTCCATCACTTTTTTCATACGTTCTTCAAATTCACCACGGTATTTTGAGCCTGCCACCATTGAACCCATATCCAGAGTGACAACTCGTTTATCTCGTAAAATTTCTGGCACATTGCCATTAATAATCTGTTGTGCCAAACCTTCAGCAATCGCTGTCTTTCCAACTCCAGGTTCTCCAATCAAGACCGGATTATTTTTGGTACGACGCGAAAGTACCTGAATTACTCGTTCAATCTCCTTTTCCCGTCCAATTACCGGATCAAGCTTATCAACCTTGGCTAATTCAGTTAAATCTCGTCCGAATTGATTCAACGTCTGAGTTTTATTAGTACCACGTGGAGTATTATTCTGATTACCAAACAGATTGCTACTACCGCCGCCCAGCAAGGTAAGAATCTGTTTTCTCACTTTCTCAAGGTCTGCACCTAAATTTTTGAGTACCTGAGCAGCAATCCCTTCCCCTTCTCGAATTAAGCCTAATAAAACATGCTCAGTACCTACATAATTGTGCCCCATGATTCGACTTTCATCCAAAGCCAGCTCTAAAACTCTTTTTGCCCTTGGAGTAAATGGCACTTCACCAAAAGGATTGGTCTGACCCGAACCAATAATTCGTTCAACTTCATGACGAATCTTATCCATTCCGATACCCATGCCCTCTAAAGTTTTAGCCGCAATCCCTTCCCCTTCAGCTACCAAACCCAACAGCAGATGCTCGGTTCCCACGACATTATGACCCAAACGGGCTGCTTCTTGTTGTGCCAAATAAACAACCTTCCGTGCTCTTTCGGTAAATTTTTCAAACATCACCATTCACCTCTTAACTTTGCAATTCTTTTCTAATCAACTCAGCTCGATAATATTCACGCTCATTGGGAGTCAACTCCCGATCAAAAATTCGTTGTAAGAGCGCCGAACGACTCAAAAACATCAATTCTTTTAATTTCACCCGACTAACTCCTGATATTATACCCAATTCCACTCCCAATTTCACATCAGAAAACAGCTTCATTGCCTCTTGTGCCGAGATCAAACGCGCCTGAGTTAAAATACCAAAAGCGCGGCAGAGACGGTCTTCTAGTTTATTACGTGACTCACGTAATAACGCCTCACGTACCGCTCGTTCCTGCTCAATCACTTGGCGACTGATGCTCATCAGATTCATGGTTAATTCTTCTTCTGAACGTCCTAAAGTTACTTGATTAGAGATCTGATAGAGATCACCGAAAGATTCTGTTCCTTCACCATATAAACCACGCACATTAATTCCCAAATGAGATAATGCCGATAAAACTCTTTTAACTTGGTCAACCATAGTTAAACCCGGCAAATGTAACATTACTGAAGCTCTAATTCCTGTTCCGGCATTAGTTGGACAAGTGGTTAAATAACCATAATTCTCATCAAAACAATAATCCAAACTTTGTTCAAGGTAATTGTCAAGTTTATTGGCTAATTCTAAAGCTCGATCGACTGCCAGACCCGACATAATCGTCTGAATTCGCAGATGGTCTTCTTCATTAATCATCAAACTGAAGAATTTTCCTTCGTTAGTTACCAAATATCTATTTTGAGGAGACTCAATAAATTGTGGACTGCAGAGATGTTCCTCCATCAATGCCAAACGTTCCAAAGGTGAAATCTCTTCAAATTTAATCATTTCTAACTCACCAAAATCTGTCTGCTGCTCTAAAGCTAATTCCACCTTCTCATAAACCTTCTGCAACTGCTCTTCGTTTGCTTTATGTGGAAAAGGAATCTCTTTCAAATTTCGTGCCAACCGCAACCGGCTAGAGAGTACCACCTCATCATCAATTCCTTCATCCCTGACCCAGTTAGGTAATAATTTTTTGATTGTTTCTAAATTCTTCAAAGTTTTCACCTCCCTACAATTCTTGTTCACGCTCGCGAATCTCGTCACGCAACTCGGCTGCTTTTTCATAATTCTCCAGAGTAATTGCCTGTTGCAACTCACGTCGCAGGCTATCGATCTCTTTACGAATCAGTATTTTTCCCCCAGTACGTTGTGGTACCTTTCCCACATGACGTACACTACCATGAATCTTATTCAACAGCGGCTCCAAACCTGCTTGAAACCTACTATAACATTCACCACAACCTAAAATTCCAGCATTTTTAAAGTCAGAAAAAGTCAGACCACATTGAGAACATTTAACCTCAACACTTGGTTCTTGAGGTGCTGATAATTCACCACCCAACAGACCAGCAATTAAATTTTGAAAAGAGAAATTAGACTCAAATATAAAACCAAGTTCACTACCTGCATCTTTAGCACAGAGTTCACAGAGATGTAATTCAGTTTTTTCAGAATTAATAATTTTAGTTAAGTGAACTGTTGCCGCTTTTTCATTACATCTTTGACATAACATCGTCTTCACCTCATTATTCTTCAGTTCTAAATTGTTTCATTAAAAGAAGCGCCTTCAAAAATTTTGCCCGTAAAAATCCAGCCTGTTCTATCGGAAGCTGATTAAAATCCCGCTCCATAATTAATAAGATATTCTGTCCCGCTTCAGATGAGAAAAAGCCTTGATAAACTAAATTTTTTATGATTCGCTTCCCTGCATCCAATTCAAGCTGCTCTGGAATTAATTCCTCAATCGTCATTGCCAATTTCTCCAAGCATTCCCAGTCAACCTGCTTAATACGAATATAGCCTCCACCACCACGTTTACTCTCAATCAAATAACCGCGCTCTAAAGTAAACCTGGTCTCCAGTACATAATTAATCTGAGAAGGGGCACAGCGAAACATTTTCGCCAATTCACGCCGCTGTATCTCGATTATTCTTTGCTGAGCTAAGAGTTTAAAAAGGTATTGTTCAATCAAATCTGTCAAATTATTCATTTTCGGCACTCCTGACTTTCTCTGACTTTTATTTTAATCAAGTTTTGCCGAAAAAACAAGGGAAGGTTTTTAAAATCCCTTCCCAAATTTTATCATTTAACTCATTTAAACTTAACTATCTAATCTTTTCTCAGTATTTTATCAAATTGCTACAAAAATCGACTCGGATTCATCCTTTTGCCATACTCTTCCACCTCAAAATGCAAATG
>JBFYZC010000260.1:0-4113 GCA_041309705.1 Bacillota bacterium
GTTTCCAATAAAGATCTTTTATTTTATCAAGTGAAAATATCCAGAGCACTAAGGATTTTTCACGAAGATAAAATAACTTAGATCTTTTAGAAAACATAGCTAGCACTAAGGATTTTTTGCGAAGTTAAAATGAATTAGATCTTTCGGAAAATATATAGTAAATTTTATAGGAAAAAATAAAAAAATGGAAAAGAAATAAAGGAAAAAAATGTTATTTGGCGAATGACTATCTAGATAATCTAATAAAGATCTTTTATGAATCTAGCATTGATTTCATTATTTGAATTTAAATAAATTATTTATGGTGAGGTTCAAATGAGTAAGAATAGCAGTGAAATTTTAACTAGTTGTATCTCAGATCCAGGTATGTTTCGGGTTAATTATGATTATTTCTCTTTTGTAAAATTAGATAATTTTGCCTGTTGGATTATTGCCGATGGAATTAATTCTGAAGTTGAAAAGAATAGTGCTGAAATAATCGTAAAATATCTTTTGGATCAATTTACAATTAATCCAGGGTTGTCAGCGCGATTGATGAAGAAATATTTACAAAGTGCCAATCAGATGCTAGTGAAAATGGGTGAAAACACCAGTATTTCTGCAAGTATTTTAATGGTAATTTCTGATTATTCTAAAATGATCTGGGGCTTGGCAGGTAATGCTCGTTTATACTACTTTTCCAATAACCAAATAATTTTTCGTAGTAAGGATCAAAGCTTGGCGGAGAGAATGTTTGAAGCGGGGAAAATTAGTGAGAGTGATCTGAATTCACATATTGAGCGCAATACTCTAAGTAACTATATGGGCATGGCAGAGAATTTCGAGCCATTTATCTCGGAAGAATATCCTCTGGAAGACGGAGATGTTTTATTATTATGTACTGTTGGATACTGGGAAAAACTACATAACTATGAGATTGTTAATTTAGTTCGTAGTAATCAAAATCCTGACCAGCTTAATAATGAACTAATAAAATTATTCCAAAATAATCAGAGCGAAATATCGAATAACCACACTATTGCAGTGGTTTATGTTAAAAAAATTTTTGCTGGGGCAAAAAAATCTTCATCTCAAAAAAATAAAGGAATAATAAAAATTCTGAGTCTATCTTTATTGGTTTTTTTAATATTAGGCTCTGGGATCTTCGTTGCTTTAAATTTTTTGAACAAAAAAGAAACTGTAACGGAAGTCAATCAGATTGCTACTACCAAAGTTGAAGAGCAAGCGATAGAAAAGTCACCTTCCTTTACCAAGCTCGAGGAATTAGTGGAAGCAGAGAGCACTAAGCAACCTGAGAAAAATGTGGAAATTATATCAGAACCAGAGGAGAAAGATCAAGTTAAAACGGTAGAGAAAATTAAAAATGAGGATCAGGTTCCAGTGAAACCAACAGTAAAACCAACTGTGAAACCAACAGCGAAACCAACAGCGAAATCAGTAATTGAAGAGCAGAATTTGGCAAGTCCGATCAAAGAAGATAAAGATAAGGGGGTAATTGCTGCTCAATCATCAATTAAACCAGTGTCAGATAATAAAGAAGATCAAGAATTAAAAAAGATTCTGAATGATGCTCAAAGTACTGGGGAGAAGAATTTTTATTCCGGATATTATAATATGGCAGTACGAGAGTTTCAGACTGCAAAAACTCTCGCCCAAAAACTTAAATACAATGACAAAGTAGTTCTTTTCCAGAAAAGATGTGATTTGATTGCATTAATTGTGAGAGCGAATTATCTCTTTAAAAAAGGTGATTATCAACAATCATTAGATCTCTTTCGTAAGATCGAACGAGGGATGTCTGTCTTTCCTAAACCAAGTGAGGATCTGAAAAAGAAGATCGAGGCAACCGAGAAATCGCTTCAAGCAATGGAACTAATTAAACTAAGTGATACTGCTTATAAAAAGAAAGATCTTAATAAATCTCAACAATTATACAATGAAGCAAAGTCTCTGGCAGTAAAATATTCACTGGGAAATATTATATTACAACTTGAAGCTCGTGCCAGCCGGTACGGAACGTCAAATTCAACCGATTCAGCAACCACGAAGGTGAATGGAACTTTAACTGATGCCAAGGACATAGAGAATCAAGGCGATCGGAGTTTTAATGCGCGGGATTATCAAACAGCCTATTTCTCATATAAGCAAGCGAAACAGATTTACGAATCAATCTCAGATGAAGAATCAGTGGCAAGAATGGATGAAAAAATGTTAAAATCAGAACGGAAAGCTAATTCATTGTTTTCAAGACTATTTGAACGATAGCTTCCAAATAAAAAAACGGCTCAATGAGCCGTTATTTATTTGTGTCTTCAGGTGCAGCACTTGGAGTTGGAGGAGTTTCGATCCCGACTAATTCAACCTCGAAAATTAGGACGCTATTCGGTTCGATCACTGGAGGAGCACCATTTTCCCCATAAGCCAGATTTGACGGAATAAACAGTTTCCATTTGGCGCCAACCTTCATTAATTGCAAGGCTTCTGTCCAACCAGGGATAACCCGGGAGGCAACAAATTTGGCAGGTTCATTACGTTTATAGGAGCTATCGAATTCTTTGCCGTCAATGAAAGTACCAGTGTAATGCACGATGACAGTATCATTAGCTTTGGGAGTAGCTCCAGTCCCAGGGGTGAGTTCTTGGTATTGCAAGCCACTAGGGAGAGTTACTACATCTTTCTTACTCTTGTTATCAGCTAAAAAGGCTACACCTTTAGCTTGGTTAGTGGTAGCTAATTCAGCCTGTTCTTTCTGGTATCGTTCTTGCATCTCGCGTTGCATCGTATTAAAGACCTCTCTAACTTCGTCCTCGGTCAGTAATGGTTTTTTATCCCCCAGACCATCAGTAATTCCCTGGAAAAGCAGTTTGGTATCGATATCTATTTTCTGAGTTTTGATGGATTTAGCAATATCCAACCCGATGCTGTAGCTGAGCTTCTCTTTCTGAGTCTTCAAAACGATCTCTTCCACTTTTTTGGTCACTGTCTTGCCGAAAGCAAGGGTTGAAGAGAGCAGGACGATACCGAGAATGATGCCTAGTTTCTTATACATTAAAAATTCCTCCAGTTCGTTATTTTGATAGCCTAATTTGTTATAATTCTAATTTCGCTCCCAGCAAGTAATTTCCTGTTGAAATTTCTGAAAATTTTTTGTTTTTAGATGTTGTAATTCGTCGTGCAGGATTCTCTGTTTTAAATGCGAATATACCTCACATCTTTTATTTTAATGGTTGGAGGCTTCGGAAGAACATGAAGATTTTGCATACTTCGGACTGGCATTTAGGGAAGACTTTAGAAAATCGCGAACGCTTAACTGAGCAACGTGAGGTATTGGAGGAACTTTGTCAACTGACGGAAGCTCATGCTGTAGATCTGGTTTTGATTGCGGGCGATGTTTTTGATAATTTTCTGCCCACCGCAGCGGCAGAAGAATTATTTTTTGATACCGTAGAACGTCTGGCAGCCAATGGTCAGCGTGGCGTGGTGATCATTGCCGGAAATCACGACAGTCCGGAACGCCTCTGCGCCGCCAGGCAGCTGGCGAAACGTCAGGGAATCATTCTCTTGGGCTTACCGAAAAGTACTGCGGTACTTGGTCAGTCTGCCGGAGGAGGCGTACAGGTGGTAGAATCCGGCGCGGGGTGGCTGGAGTTAGCCCTGCCCAAAGTAGCAGAACATGCCGTGTTGATTGCCCTACCATATCCATCCGAAGCACGTCTGGAAGAAGTACTAACGCTGGGACTGGATGAAAAACAGCTCCAGGAAGCATATGCCGAGAAGATTGGTTGGCTTTTTGCTGAATTAGCAACACATTTCCGCCCCGAAACAGTGAATCTCGCCTTGAGTCATCTCTTTATTCTGGGTGGCGAGACGACCGAGTCAGAGCGTCCGATTCAGCTGGGAGGTGCTCCCACTGTACCAGCTTCAAAATTACCTGCGGCAGCGCAATATGTTGCTCTGGGTCATCTGCATAAACCACAGAAAGCAATTGGTGCCAAAATTCCTGCCTACTACTCCGGCTCACTGCTGCAGTATAGCTTTGCTGAGGCGGGGATGGAAAAGGCAGTCTATTTGGTATAAGTATTACCAGGCGTGACAGACACAGTGGAGAAGCTA
>JBFYZC010000261.1:0-3015 GCA_041309705.1 Bacillota bacterium
GGATCAGGAGTTGGTGAAGGTGGCAAACTGGAAATGACTGGCTCTTGATATGGCTTGACGGATACTTTAAGATTAGGGTTGATTTTTTTACCCCAAATAACTATTCCGGTTAGCGCGAAGATCACTGAGGTTAGAATTATGTACTTAAAAAACCTACGCACCAAAAATCGCTCCTTATTTTAATACTTTAAAATAATATTTCTGCAAAAAGACTATTTTTCCTGCTGAAAAAGGATTTTTTTTGTTAAAACTGTAAAGAAATACATAAGATTGTGAGACACATCTCCATGCGTCTCACAATGTACCATGAATGATTTATGCTTATTTGATTAAGGGTAGAACGTGGGTATTAACATCAGCTTCATTATTAATCTCAGGCAAGCCGCGGAAGAGACTCCATTCTTCGGTATGAGTGACAGTCTTGCCTGGAGCAACTTTGTAAAGCGGGCTCAAAGTTTCAAGCTCCAGAATTTGATGATTGGTGTAGAGCTCGACATTGACATTATTATCAGGGTAGGTTGCCTCAGGATCGTAAGCGAATTTTTTCAAAAATAGGTCTCCGGCGACTGCATATGCTCCCCAGCCTTCGGGAACGGAGATTCCATATTTGAAGGCGGGTTCTTTTTGTACGTCTTGACGCAAGAGTACATAGCGACTGCCCCAGGTAACACGAGAATCAGCCGGATCAGTATAAGGCCAGAGTGAGATGTAGCGATTGGGTAAGAGTCCTTCGGGATCTGCTTCGCGGTATTGTGGAATAATTGCGACTCCACTGGTATTCATCATGCTCAGTGCCCATAAGGCAAACTCAATCGGCCAGTTGCCAGTATTAGTCATCTGATGGAGCACCGTAAATTTGTGAGTCTCGGGATTCAAAGTAATAATCATTTCTTTTTTGATTAAGGTATTTGGTTCAATATCTTGAATGATATGTAGTCCATTAGAGAGCATTTTGATCTCCACTGGATCATTATCAGGATGATAACAACGTTTCAGACTTTCAGGACTATGCCAGAGACGATGCCCGCCATAAAATTCCCATTTGTCAGTGCCAGTTTTACCTAAATCACCCGGGAATTCGAGAAAGAGATTCTTTCCTCCAACAAAACCGCAACGAATAATCCTTGGTCCAACGTCTCCAGTGACGATAATTTCGACTGTGCCATCACTGAGGCGATAACAGTTTGACCAGCCACCAAAAGCAACTTTTTCTATAATAAGTGACAAAATAGCTTCCTCCTTTGAAGAATTAAAATATCATCTAAGATAATATCATACTTTCCTTTTTTCAGATAGTCAATGCAAGATTTGTAAAAATTTTTTTACTCATAACGCAAACAGGTGATCGGGTCTAAACGTGCCGCTTTCCAGGCGGGATAGATGCCAAAGAAGAGACCGATGATTAATGAGCAAGAGACCGCGAGCAAAACCGAACTCAAAGTCACTAAAGCCGGGATGATTGAGAAGGATTTGATGACGGATGAGATTCCAAAACCTAGGATGATCCCGATAATTCCTCCAGCAAGACAGATTAACATTGCTTCCAGGACAAACTGCAACATAATTGCCTGAAATTTTGCCCCAAGAGCTTTACGGATTCCAATCTCGCGGGTACGTTCTTTTACTGAGACCAGCATAATATTCATGATCCCGATTCCTCCCACCAAGAGTGAGATTCCTCCTAAACCGGTTAGAAAGAGATTCATCTTTGCAAGGATTTCAAGATTTTTTTGCAATCTTTCTTCCATGGAATTGACTAAAAAGTTATTTTTTTTACCATATAGAATGGACAGAATTCCTTTCAGCTCACTGGTAGCAGATTTATTCAGGTAGTTTTCGAGGGGTTGCATAATTAATTGATAGTAATCTTGATAGTTGAAAATTCTTTGTAACGTAGTGATTGGTAGATATAGACGCATGTTATCGCAATATTCCGAACCACCAAAGCCTTGGTCGTCAAGCTCGCGAAAGACTCCAATCACCCAAAATTTACGTCCTTGCAGTTGTAATGATTTGCCAAGGGGATTTTGATTGGGAAAGAGTTCTTCGGCTAATTGCCAGCCTAGGATCACGACATTTTTACGCGAGTTCACTTCAAAACGATTAAAGAAACGACCTGCGGCAAGCTTTTGGGGTTGAATTCTTAAGAAGCTCTCCCCAACGCCGGAGATGGTAATAGTCTGACTTTGACGGGCTGAGCTGACGGTGGTATTAGCTTGTTGATAGGGCATCAGATCTTTCGTGAATTTACTGGTATTTTTGATTACTTGATAATCTCGCTCAGTCAAATTCTTCGGATTGAGCTCTTGATTACGCCAGTTCCATTCGATTGAGATCTGATTATTACCAAAGGTCTGCCACCTTCCGGAGATCGTCGCCACTGCCCCATTCCCAACCGCCATCATCACAATTACTGCAGTAATCCCAATGATTACTCCGAGTAGCGTCAGGAGCAGACGAAGTTTATTAGTGGTTAATTGTTTGAGTGCCATAATTAATGCTTCATAAAAGCTCATCTTTTCACCTCATTCATAACGCAATGCCTCAATTGGATCTAGTTTCGCAGCTTTCCAGGCGGGAAACACTCCGAAGAAGAGTCCCACCAAGGTAGCAAAGAAAAATGCGAAGCTAATCAAAGAAAGGGTAATCGGAAGTTCCAGCGGAGTGCGCCACGCTACATACCAGGAGATCAGATAACTGATGAAGACGCCTAATCCCCCACCGCAAAGACAAATAAAGATCGCTTCGGTCAGAAACTGCCCGAGGATACTCTTTCTTTTCGCACCTAGTGCTTTACGAATTCCAATTTCACGCAAACGTTCCGTAACGGTGACGAGCATGATATTCATGATCCCCACTCCTCCGACCAAGAGTGAGATCGCTCCAATAAAGCCCAACAGGGCAGTGGTGAGATTCATATCGCCGACCGGTGGATCGACGCCCGCAACCCGCGCACCGCCGACCGCCCGCTCGTCACCGGCGCCATCTCCCCGGCAACGGCCTGGGCTGGCACCC
>JBFYZC010000262.1:0-4857 GCA_041309705.1 Bacillota bacterium
ATATTGATAATAATCATTAATGGCTGCGGAAGTCCTACTACATCTAGAGATGAACTAAAAAAGGATATTTTGTATAGTTCAGATAATTTGGATGGATACATATTGCATCCTTTTGAAGGAGCTAAGATTAATGGAGAATCGGTAAAAAGAGATACAGATTTAATAACAGGTAAGGATCTATTTTGTTATTATCAGAGCTTTCTTACATTTAATTTAAGTAAAATAAAAAAAGTTCCTGCTTCTAAATTAAAATCAGTAATCTTAAAAGTTTATCGATATAAAACTGAAGGGGAAATTGATAAGTTAGGATTATTGCAAGTGGGTGTTTGTGATTATGGTGAATCATTGGGAGATACAGATAAAGATTGTGAAACCAAGGATAACAAAAATTTAGAAATGCAAAATATTACAGGAGATGTTGAGGTAGCAACTTGGTTTTTAGCAGATTTTACAGAGCAAGTAAAAGAGATAATAGAAAAAAACAATTCTAATACTACTACATTAATTCAATTTATGATGACTAGAGAAAAAAAGACTGCGCCATCTAGTCCTAATAATATAGATTACGACTATTTCTATAGTAGCCGTATTAATAATGAATACAAGCCACAATTAGTAGTAGAGTACTATAAATAGTTTTTGTAATAATCACATCCTAAATCCTGCTTCTTCAAACGAGGCAGTTTTTTTTATATCAAAGTCTGGCTTAAATATTTTGAATTAATTTCTCATTTGTGATATAATAAAATTTTGTATATGTAATTATAACCTAAGGAGGTGTAGTTTTGACAGGAAGAACTCATCCTGCTCAAGTGGAGGAACTAGCGCGGCTTGAATATACCTTAAAGTATCTGGAAGAAAATTTCGCAGAGATGCTGGAGCGGAAGAACTATGTTGACCAGGAGGTCTCTGGCGCCAAGAAACGCTATTTTGACGGGGACGCTTATAATCAGTTGCTGGTGAACGCGGTCTTGCAGACCTCGTTAACTTTGCGCTTGCGCAATATCGAGGCAGCACGGAGTAAACCTTATTTTGCCAGAATTGATTTTCAGGAAGATCAAAAAGATCAATCAGAAGCTTTGTATCTGGGGAAATTGAGTCTGGCTCGGGTTGAAGATCAGAAGTTATTGATTGTGGATTGGCGCGCCCCAATTGCGAATCTTTACTATGAAGGGCAGTTAGGGGAGGCAAGCTATCATTGTCCGGCAGGAGAGATCTCTGGCAAACTAAGCCTCAAACGACAGATTTCGATTGAAAATGCGAAATTACAGGGAATCTTTGATATTGATCTCACCACTACCGATCAATTTTTACAATCCAGTCTGGGGGCTAATGCGGATAATCGCTTGAAAGAGATCGTCTCCACGATTCAAACTGAGCAGAATAAAGTAATTCGTTCCGATATGAAGATTCCCTTAATCGTGCAGGGAGTGGCAGGAAGTGGTAAGACCACGATTGCCTTGCACCGAATTGCGTGGTTAATCTATAATTATGAGAAATCATTTGTCCCAGAAAATTTTATGATTGTCGCGCCGAATCGGCTTTTTTTGAATTATATCTCGGAAATTCTACCTGATTTGGGGGTAGAACGGGTTAAACAGGTTACCTTTGAGGATTTTGCCAAAGAAGCAATCATTGAGAAGTACAAGCTGAATGATCCGGGAGCTAAATTGGTGAAATTCGCTAACAGTGGGAATAGCTTGACAGAAAGAAGAGAAAATGAACTGATTCAGGCTGTTTTGCGTTTTAAATCCTCTTTGAATTTTAAAACAGTACTTGATGCTTATCTGGCGAAAAAAGAACGAATTTTTTTGCCGGGCAAAGATTTTTCTTTGGGCAATTGGATTGTCTATACCAAAGAACAGATTGCGGGATTTTTCTTTGATGACTATCGTACCTGGCCTTTGTACCAACGAATCGAGCAGATTAAGAAGCATTTTACTAAACGTTTGCAAGAACAGCGAGCGGAGAGCTTGCTGCGATTGCAGAAGAGCTGTTTTGCAGAGATTGATCGGATTAAACTGAAGGTCTCAGAGCCGGAGGAACGCCAAAAATTAGTCAATGAAGCTTTAGATCGTAAAGCAGTACGTTTAGAAGAGATTGAACATTTTGTTGCTCATGGTGCGGCAGAATATCTAGCGGAGATTCGAATTGGTGGCGCGCTGGATTATTATCGCTGGTTTTTGGAAGAAGCAGATGGATTTTGCAGTTTAATTGGTGAATTTCTTGAAGATGATGCTAAGGAATGGTTGCTCAAAGAGACCTTGCAGAATCTGCAGCAGGGTTGTCTGGAGATTGAAGATCTGGCAGCAGTGCTTTATCTACGCCACCGACTTTATGGTTTGAGTAAAAAGGTTAAGGTGCGGCATATCGTAATTGATGAAGCGCAGGATTTTAATGCGTTTCAGTTTTTAGCCTTGAAACAGCTTGTCCCGGGAAGCTCCTTTACAATTTTGGGTGATCTGGCGCAGGGAATTCATGTGGAGCGTGGTACTGATAACTGGCAAGAGATTGGTCGAACGGTTTTTGAGGATAATTATCATCTGTTAATTTTGGAACAGAGCTATCGTACTACAGTGGAGATTATGGAGGTTGCCAATCAAGTCTTGGAGCAACTGGGTAATCCGAATTTGATTAAGGCAAAACCAGTAGTCCGACATGGAGCTAGAGTGGAAATTTTAAAATTGGATAATCTAAAATCAATTGCTCAAGCAATCATACAAGATCTTGCGCAGATGACCGATAAAGGCTGGCGTTCGATTGCGATTATTGGTAAGACTTTGTGCGACTGTCAGGAGCTAGAGCGGCTTTTGCCCAAAGAATGTACTTTTTTAAATGGTAAAGAGAAGGAGTATCATGCGGGAATTGTTATTCTCCCTTCTTATCTGGCTAAAGGTCTGGAATTTGATGCAGTAATTATTGCGAATGCTAGTCAAGAGAAGTATCGGCGAGCCGAATTGGAGACAAAACTATTATATGTAGCTCTGACCCGTGCACTACATCAAGTGAAGATCTATTATCAGGGTGAGTTGACTCCGTTACTAGCCGAGGTAAAAATTTAAAAAACTGTTATTTTGGTAAAACGCCAGTTGAAAGTGGTATTTTTTTAAGTTGATTGTATTTGAGAAAAAAATCGCTTGCTTTTACTCTCTGATTTGATAAAATGGTAACGATATATAGTTTCAAAATTGCTAAAAAGATAAAAATGGCGAAGGAGTTGGAATGGATGGCGTTAGTTACTTCAAAAGAGATGTTTAAAAAGGCTTATGAAGGTGGTTTTGCAATCGGGGCATTCAATGTAAATAATATGGAGATTGTCCAGGGCATTACCGAAGCTGCCAAAGAAGAGAAGGCCCCGTTGATCCTTCAAGTATCAGCTGGTGCGCGAAAGTATGCCAAGCATGTATATTTAATGAAATTGATTGAGGCTGCCATTGAGGATACCGGGTTGCCAATCTGTGTGCATTTGGATCATGGTGATAGTTTTGAGATCTGTAAATCTTGTATTGATGGTGGTTTTACTTCGGTAATGATTGATGGTTCGCATCATTCTTTTGAAGAGAATATCAAAGTAACCAAGATGGTCGTTGATTATGCTCATGATCATGGAGTAGTGGTCGAAGGTGAGCTGGGTCGGTTGGCTGGAATTGAGGATGCGGTTAATGTCTCGGCTGAAGATGCAGCTTTTACTGATCCTGATCAGGTGCAAGAGTTTGTTGAACGTACCGGAGTTGACTCATTGGCGATTGCCATCGGAACTAGTCATGGTGCTTTCAAATTTAAAGGTGAGGCACAATTACGTTTTGATATTTTAGAAGAAATCGGTAAACGTTTGCCTGGTTTCCCAATTGTACTACATGGTGCTTCTTCGGTAATTCCTGAGTATGTGGCGATGATTAATCAATATGGTGGTAGTATGCCTGGTGCTAAAGGTGTACCTGAGGATATGTTGCGTAAGGCTGCTGCAATGGCAGTTTGTAAGATTAATATTGACTCCGATCTGCGTTTGGCAATGACTGCTGCAGTACGTAAGCATTTTGGTGATCATCCAGGGGAATTTGATCCACGTAAGTACTTAACTCCTGCACGTGCGGCGATTAAAGAGATCGTTAAACATAAATTAGTTCATGTTTTGGGTTGTAATAATCAAGCCTGATTTTTTAGTAGACAAGTGTGTTAGAAACAGAAGGTCGAGTAAGTTGACCTTCTGTTTTTTATAAAATATTGATTTGATGGAGAGATGAGTATGAGTTATGATGTGAGCTGTGTGATTCCGCGTTGGGGTCGAACCTTTAAGAATGTGATGCAGCGTTTGGCGAGTTTGGCAGTTGAAAAAGCAGAGATAGAAAAGGTGATTGCCCTAGTGGAACGGGGTAAAGAGACTGCGAGTGAAGATCCTCGACTGGTAAAAGAGATTTTAGAGCAGTCAGACTGTCCCTACGTAACCATTGCTCCGGATCGTAAACGTGCCGAGCGTTATTATCGCATTGGATTTTTGGGAATGAATCTGAATATTCAGGGAGTGATTCTGCGAGTTGAGGGTGATGAGCCGCATAATGGTTCTTCCTTGATTAAGCTAGATGAGGTTGATCTGACAGTGGTTGGCTTGGATGAGCTGCTGGCGATGAATCAGCACTATCTGGAAGAACCGGAAAAGGTTCGTAAGTGGGGTCATTATAACTATAATATCAATAAAGATACCGATCTGCGCATTGCCGGTTCAGCCAATCTCACCTCATATAATAAGGTGGCGGGAAAGGAGATTACTGATTTTGTAGGTTTCTTTCTCATTGCGCATCGTAGTTTAAGTGACCCACCTTTGGATCTCGATCATTTTCGTAAGCGGCGTACTCCGGT
>JBFYZC010000263.1:0-4867 GCA_041309705.1 Bacillota bacterium
CAATCCCCAGATCTGCTTCGAGATCCAACTCTGCTTCCAGCATCTCAATTGGATAACCTGTCTTTAATTGGATAATCTGCTTAATTTCCTGTTCCAGCTGATTACGATCTACTAGCGAATCTGCCTCTTTCATTATTTGCTCTGGCAGAGTTATTATTTCACTAGTCTCACCTATCCGTTTCATAGTGTAATTAATAATCTTGTCAATCGTATTAAACTCTTTAATCTTAAGCTCCGGGTCAGGTTCGTAGCCGAATTTCTCACGTACCTGTACAAAGATCTCCGCTTGTTTTACCGAATCAATCCCCAGATCTGCTTCGAGATCCAACTCTGCTTCTAGCATCTCAATAGGATAACCAGTCTTTAATTGAATAATCTCTTTGATTTGCTGTGCTAAATCATTATAAGAATTTTTTGACGCTATATTTTTAAACTCAATAACCTTGGCTTGAGTAGTATTTGAGTTTTTAGTTAAAACAACTTTGGGCTCTAATTTTGATTCAATCACTCGAATGATTTCAGATAAAGAGAGTTCTTCATTATTTGGAAGGTCTGCTTCGTTTAAATTAAATTCTGCTCTAATCTTATTTAAAATTATCTGATAAATGTTTTTATTTAAAGCCAGATCTAGTTTTAATGGCGTAGCAGATTCTTGAATCATTGCTTTTGGATAACCAGATTCTAAATGAATTAACTCTTTTAGCTTTATCAAAACATCTTGTTCTTCTGCGCTTAATTCTGCGGTTGGAAAAATAAGTATTTTATGCTCTTTGGAATCTACGTCAAGTAATTTGTTATTCTGTGTTTGAGTCTGATCTAATTCATTAATCATCATATAAGTCTTCATTCTTTCTAACGAGACCAGATCACCTAAAACAGGAAGATTTGAAGCTGCACAACGCAAATCTTCCTCTTCAACCAAGATCTCTTTGACTAGTTTGGTAAGAATATCTTTGGGACCAATCTCAAGGTAATTTTTAAATTCAAAGTTATGATATAAAGTATTAACAATTTTATAAAAGCTAAACGGAGTTACTAATTGACTAGCTAAAAAAGTTGCCATTCTAGGAGTAGCTGTAAATTCAGCATCATAAAATTGACTACTGATTGTAGAAAAGATTGGCAACTTGGCTTTATTAAAAGTAAAAGATTTTAGTTTTTCTTCATAATATGCAACTGCCGGACGCAGCAGTTCGGAATGAAAAGCATGTGATACTGGTAAAATGTGATAAGTAATCTTTTTAATTTCACATTTAGCAGCAATCTCTTTGATAATATTGGTTGTAGCAGAGAGCACCACTTGTTCTGAGGAGTTATGCAAGCTCAAACTATAATAACCAGAGATCTGATTTAACAATTCTTTTAATTGAGTATGCTCGGGATTGATCTTTAGACTAATCATTCCACCACGTTCTGCTGCTGGAATCTCATTTAGCGAAGTTGCACGATAATAAGCAATTTTTACTCCATCACGTAACGAGATTACTCCTCCTGCAGTCAAAGCTGCAATCTCTCCTAAACTGTGCCCAAGACAGAGATCATATGTGACTTTTAATTCCTGCCAAAGACTGAACATCGCCATATTAGCAGTATAGATTGCAGGTTGCATTATTTCAGCCTGTTTCAAAGCAGTTTCAACCATGTTTTTCTCAGTGTCATTCTCATAAAAGATCTGTGTGGTAAGTTTTTTTCCTGTTAACTCTGTATAAACTTCATCCGCTGTGGCGAATACTTCTTGCACACACGGATAGACTCTACTTAAATCTTTTAACATATTTGGATATTGAGCTCCGTGACCTGGAAAGAGTAACACTGTCTTACCAGCGCCAACGTTACTTTTAGTTGTAAGATAGATTCCTTGTGTCGACAAAAGTTCTTGTTTCTGTTTCATTATTGATGATTTCTTTAAAGTATTTAATTGAATATTCACTATGGATTCCTCCCTTAAATGATCCCAAATTCTTTACCAACTTTGGCTAATTTATCTAAAGCAAAATCAATCTCAGCCTCATTTAATGCAGCTGTAATTGTCGATCTAAATCTACTTTTACCCATTGGTACTGCTGGAAAAAGTGCCGTTGCAATATAGACCCCTTCATCCAAGAGACGCTTAGTCATCTGCATGGTTACTAAATCTTCACCAATATAGATTGGAACAATTGGTGAAACACTATCAATTACATCATAACCAAGTTGCATCAATCCTTTACGGAAACGAATTGTATTTGACCATAGTTTTTCCCGTCGCCAAGTTTCTGTTTCCATCAGATCATAGGCTTTGATAATTCCAGCCACTACTGACGGAGGCAGACTAGCATTAAAAATATACGGATGAGAGACATGACGCATATAATCACAAAGATCAGCATTGGCAGCAACACATCCACCAACTCCCGCCAATGATTTACTAAAAGTGGTCATTTTCAAATGAACTTTCTCTTCAATTCCAAAATGTTCTGAGACTCCACGCCCATTCTCACCATAAAAACCTAACGCATGTGCATCATCCACCATTACCATCGCATCATACCGTTCGGCTAAGGCTACAATCTGATCTAGTGGCGCTAAATCTCCATCCATTGAATAAACTCCATCAACTACAATTAATTTTTTCTCAAATCCCTCAGAACGTGAGAGGATGTATTCTAGTTTACTCATATCATTATGAGTGAAAATTCTAACCTGTCCTTTTGCCATCTCAATTCCATCAACAATACTCATATGATTCAATTGGTCAGTAATAATTAAACTCTTTTCATCCAGTGCCATAGCAGTAATCGCACCCAAATTAGACATATATCCAGTACTAAAAACAATTGCTGCCTCAGTCTTCATGAATTTAGCAATTCGTTCTTCTAATTCTTTATGTAATACAGTAGTTCCATTATGTAATCGTGCTCCGCAAGTGCCTGTCCCATAAATATCAATCGCCGTTTTCATAGCTTTAATAACTTCAGGATGAGTCGATAAACCAAGATAGTTATTCGAGGTTAACATCACAACATCTCTACCTTGATATTTTGAAGTTCCTTTCTGTGGTCCTGCAAATGGTGGTTCAAAGACATATAACCCCATTTTTTTAGCTTCTTTAATTCTTACTAAATAAGCATTAATTTCTGCTTCATATCCCTTAGGAAGTTTTGTCACATTAATCATCAACTTCATCCTCTCATTTTTATTTTCGCCTCACTATACTACTAATTTTAATTTGCGCATTAATTCATCAACATTTTTATACATTACTACCATTCGATACTCTGATTTCAAAAGATCTGCTTGGGAGTCAGAGATTGCTTTTTTAAATTCAAGCAGATTATTAATCTTATAGTTCATCTCTTGCCAGGAAGCTGCTCCCAGCATTAAAATATTTTCTGTTGAACTTTCTAAGGTACTCTCTTTTACTTTTTCACTTGATTCCTTGCTATCCAAGAGTAATAAATAATCGCCACCTAAAATTGAGAATGAACTGATTCCTACTAATTTTTCATATTCACTTTGATTAGCTGGAGTTTCTTTCAAATGATCCAGTTGATTATGGTGTAATGCCAAAATTGATTTTAACATGGTAAAACCAGCATTTGCTCCAAAATAAAATGGTACTTTTGTCGTCTCATTTTTAAAGCTCTTGCAACATTGATAATAATTAACCTTTTCAAGATCAATTATATTTTGATTATTTTGAACAGTAAGCATCTTGCTCAAAGTAGATGAAGGAGTTAACAATTCGCTCTCGTGGCAGATTCCTTTAATTCTTGCGTATACCTGTTCTTCTTTAGTTACTGCTGCATAATTTTTTAAAATCATAAAGACTGCTCCTTCAGCAGGAATCAATTCTGAAATTTCTGTACCACAATGAGGACAGTTTTGAGCAGTTGATTTCTTAATTGTCTTAAAGATCTCTAAAAATTCGGGAGACATATTTGCATGAACTCCACCTACAATAATTGTCTCATAATCTCCCTGTTGTAAACTTATAATTCCTTGTTCTAAAGCAGCCATAAATGAACTACTATCACTATCAATTACCAAATTTGCTCCATTAATATCAAAATAATTAGCAATTCTTCCTGCAATGATATTATCCATATAACCAGGCAGAGTATCTTCTGCAATCATTGGAATATAACTACGGAACTTATTAGTCAGATCGTTAATAATAGTCTCTTGAAGAGTTTCAGAAAGTCCTTTAAACTCTTTGATCTCTTTAATAATCTTGATATACTCTATGAAGCTAATTCTTAACGCAGACAGAATCGAAGACTCCAAACCAAACATCGCACCCACAAAAATCCCTGTTTTTTCACCTTTGATCCGTTCGACACCATATTCTTCAATAGCTTCACTTGCTGCCCATAAAGCCATCTGCTGACTCTTATCAATCTGGGGTAAAATGGTCGGAGGAATTTTAAATTTCATCCATGGAAATTTAAAGTCTTCAATAAAACTGCCCACCACTTCCTGATCTTTATTTTGATAGATCTCATTGATCTCTTGATTCCAACGTGATTCAGGATATTTATAATTTAGTTTAGGTGAGTTTGTTATTCCTTGCCACCATGCTTCCTTACCAATTCCATGACTATCCAGACAACCGATTCCAACGATTGCCACATCCATCTCAAGTTCTGAACTCTCTTGAGAATCTTTTATATTAAGCAATTGTTGATGATATTCCGCATGATACTCTTCGACAAGAGTACTACCATTAATTCCACCAAAACCAAAAGCATTGACTGCAGCTCGTTTAGGTTCACCAGCTTTTCGAACTGGCCATTCTTTAAGTTGACTATTCACATATAATGGTGATTTCTCAATCTCCAATTCTGAAGGTGAAGCTGTATAATTATGTGTTGGTGGCAGTTGATTA